>JBGOST010000110.1:0-6978 GCA_041476125.1 Usitatibacter sp.
ATTTCGACGCGATGTGGCGCGCGGTCGATACGGGCTACGCCTATTTCGACGGCGGGCGCGGAGCATGGCGCCGCGCGCGCGAGACCTGGCGGCCGCGCGCGTTGCGGGCCAGCTCGCACGCCGACTTCATGGCCGCCCTGCAGGGCGCGCTTTCCGAGCTGCACGACGACCACGTCGGCGTTTCGGAGCGCTCGACCTCGCTTCCGCGGCGCATCCCCTTCGATGTGGACATCTGGGCGCGATGGAAGGATGGCAACGCGGTGATCGAGGCGGTGCGCACGTTCGGCGACGCGGACGTGGCGGGATTGCACGCGGGCCAGGTCGTGACGCGAGTGAACGCAATGCCGGTCGAGCGCGCGGTGCGCGAGCGCCTGGCGGGATCGCCCTCGAGCCCCGAGGGGCGCGACTGGGCGCTGCGCCAGGTTCTCGCCGGCCCGCACCAGGGAATCCAGCGCATCGAGGTGCGCGACGGGACGCGCACGAGCACACGCGAGATCGAGCGCCTTGAGGCTAAGCACTCGAACGGGCTCGGCATCATCAGCCGGCGCATGGGCGACGAGCGCGACATTGGCTACATCCGCGTGCGCGTGGGCATTCCAGATGCGCAGTTGGTCGAGCACTTCGACGGCGCGTTGCACTACCTCCTGGATACCCGCGCGCTCATCCTCGACCTGCGCGAGAACCTCGGTCCGGGCACACGCGAAGTCACGCGCGCCATCCTCGGGCGGTTCATCGCGGCGCCTACACCCTGGCAGGCGCGGAAGGCCGCAGGCAAGCCTCGCACCACCGATACGGTCGAGCCCCGCGGCCCTGCGCCTTATCGCGCGCGCGTCGTGGTCCTGGTCGATCGCTGGACCGCGGGGGAGGGCGAGGCGCTTGCCGCCGGAATGAAGGCGGTCGCGAACGCGACCCTGGTCGGAACGCCGATGGCGGGGCTGCGCGGCGAGCTGCGCGAGATCACCCTGCGCCACAGCGGCATCGTCGTGCGCTTCCCCGCCGAAAAGACCTACCACCTCGACGGCACGCCCCGCGAAGCGCTGCGCCCCACGGTCGCCGTCGACCTCGCCGCACCCTCCGGCGGCCCGGGCGACCCCATCCTCTACCAGGCCCTCAAGCTCCTGGAAAAAACCGGGGACAGACCCCTATTTCCGCGGAGTTGACTCCATCAACGGAAATAGGGGTCTGTCCCCGGTTTCCTCGGTCATTTGCCCTTGCAGCCGAAGCGCGTCACGCGCAGCGCGCCGAATACAGCGACACCCTTGTTGCTGTCGTCGGCCGCGCCCACGGCGGTGCCGTCTTCCTTGGAGCTCGCGATTTGCGCCGTGCACGGGATCTCGATCTCGATCTTGCCCGCGACGGTCACATTGGAACGGAAGCAGTACCAGCCTTTCGGATTCGCGAGCCGGATGGTGCTCTTGCCCGCGACGTTCACGGCGGGACGCACCAGGACCAGCGCGGGCTTGTCGGTGGCCTGGTCGTGCACACCGCCGCCACCGCCGATGCCAAATACCTTCACGCCCGTAGCGATCACCTTGTGAGCAGGCGTTCCCTTCTTGAAGGGCGACTTGGCGCCCCACGACGCGATGCATGCATCGAGCACCGCCTGGTCGGTGGCGGCGAATGCCGTGGTCGATACCAGGGCCGAAACGGCGAGTGCTGCGATCACAAGTGTCTTCATCATCATCTCCTGGGGTTCCACTGCTATTTGCCGGCCTTTTCCTGGACGCGGCGGTCGAAGCGCTCGAGGTTGACGACGACGCGCTCGTGGGTCCCTTCGCCGATCAGCTCGCGCTCGTCCTCGGCACGCACGCGCAGGTAGATCGTCCGGCCCTCGACCCGGATGACTTCGGCGGTGGCGCGTACGCGCATGCCTACAGGGGTGGCGGCGATGTGGGTGATGTCGAGATGGGTGCCGAGGCTCTGGTGGTCCTCGGGCAGCGATTGCTCGACCGCGGCAAGTGCGGCCGCCTCGATGAGATTGATCATCACCGGGGTGGCGAGCACGCGGATGCGCCCGCTGCCGATGCGCGGCGCGGTGTGCTGCTCTCCGACGACGAGCTCCGCGGTTCCCTTGAGGCCCGCGGGCAGATCCAGCTTGAGCGGCATCGATTTCCCGATCGCGAGGAACCCAATACGGGGATTATCAATCAGGTAGGACACGTCCTGCGAGTTTTCGTGCGCCCGTCTTACCCCATTAAAGGCCGCCGGGCCCGAACGCAAGGGTGAAAAGGCGTGTCTATCAGTCAGTGAGGAAATTGTCATGATCGATACCACGCTGTCGTCATTCGAGCAGGATGTGATCGAGGCTTCGATGGAAGTCCCGGTCATCGTCGATTTCTGGGCGCCGTGGTGCGTCCCCTGCCGAGTATTGTCGCCGATGCTCGAGAAGCTCGAGCGGGAATATGGCGGCCGCTTCAAGCTCGTCAACGTGAACGCCGACACCAACGCCGAGCTGATCGCCTCCTTCAACCTCAAGTCGATTCCCCATGCGGTCGCGTTCGTCGACGGCGAGGCCGTGGCGCAGTTCATGGGCGCGCAGCCCGAACCCTTCGTGAGGGCCTTCGTCGACCGCCTCATCCCCGACCCGGCCGAGATCGAGCACCGCGCGGCGCGCGAAGCGCTCGTGCAGGGTCAAGGCGCCATCGCCGAGGACTACCTGAAGAACGCCATCGCCCTCAACCCGTCGCACGCCGGGGCGCGCCTCGACATCATCTCGATCCTGCTCGAGCGCGGCGAGACCGAGCGCGCGCGCACCCACTTCGATACCCTCATCAGCACCGCACAGCGGCACTCGACCTACGCCAGCGTGAGCGAACGCCTGCGCCTCGCGGAGAGCGCCTCCGGCCTGCCGCCCATCGACATGCTCGCGCGGCGCATCTACTTGAACAGCAACGACCTGGGGGCGCGCCTCGAGCTGGCCGACCTGCTCATCTCGCGCAAGGACTACGGCCCGGCGATGAACCAGCTCCTCGAGGTCGTGAGGCGCGATCGCACCTTCCGCAACGACGCGGCGCGCCTGAAGATGCTGGGCGTCTTCGAGATGGCCGCCGACATGCCGGAACTCGTGACCGAATACCGGAGCCGGCTCGCGTCCCTGCTGTTCTGATTTTCGGACCCATTAGAATGGCGCGTGATCACCATTCCGACCGCCCGCCTCGAGCTCTCCGCCGACGGCATTCCCGTCAGTCCTGAATTCAAGGATGTCTACCACTCGGCCGATGGCGGGCTCGCCCAGTCGCGCCATGTATTCCTCGCCGGCAACGAGCTCCCGGAGCGCTGGAAGGCGCGAGCCTCGTTCGTCATCCTGGAGACGGGATTCGGGCTCGGGCTGAATTTCCTCACCACCTGGGACGCCTGGCGGCGCGATGCCGGGCGCCCGCGGCGGCTGCACTTCGTCTCCGTGGAGGGCCGGCCCTTCTCGAGCGCGGACCTCGCAACCGCGCTCGCACCTTTCGACGAGCTCGCGCCGCTTGCCGGCGCGCTGGTAAGCGTCTGGCCGGCGCCGCTCGCGGGTTTCCATCGGCTGCATTTCGACGGCGGCAACGTGATCCTCACGCTGCTCTTCGGCGACGTGCGCGAGGTGCTGCCGCAGCTCGTCGCGCGCGCCGACGCCTTCTTCCTCGATGGGTTCACGCCCGCGCGCAACCCCGGCATGTGGAGCCCCGAGGTCGTTCGCGAGCTCGCGCGCCTCTCCGCTCCCGGAGCGACGATCGCCACGTGGACGGTGGCCGGCGGGGTGCGCACGGCGCTGGCCGACGCCGGATTCCGTATCGTGAAACGCGAAGGCTTCGGCTCGAAGCGCGAAATGCTCGCCGGCACCTACGCGGGAGCCAATGCCGACAGCGTGATTCGTGCGTCGCGGCGCGCGATCGTCGTGGGCGGCGGCCTCGCCGGAACGCTTGCGGCCGAGCGGCTCGCATCGCGCGACTGGGACGTGAATCTCATCGATGCCCGCCCCCAGCGCAGCGTGGCCGCCGTGGGCCTGCTGCGCCCGATCGCCAACCTGCGCGATGCGATGAACGCGCACGTCTCACGCAGCGCCTTTCTCTACGCCCTGCAGCACTATCGCGCGTTGCAATACGACGGCTACCACCTCCAGTGGAATCGCTGCGGCGTGTTGCAGCTCGCCGAGGACGACGACGAGGCCGCCCGGCTCTCCGCCATCGCGGGCTCGCAGGGGTATCCGGCGTCGTTCCTCGAGTTCGTCGACGCCGATCGCGCGCGCGAGATCGCCGGACGAGCCGTGCGCGGCCCCGGCTGGTGGTTTCCCCATGGCGCATGGGTGGCGCCCGAAAGCCTCATCATCGCGAGCATCGCGCGCGCGGGCGAGCGCGTCCGCCGCCTCCTCGACCGGCGCGTGGAACGCATCGAGCAGGAAGGACGTGCGTGGCGCGCGCTCGACGGCGACGACCGCGTCATCGCCGAGGCCGACGTACTGATTCTCGCCAACGCCGCCGACGCCAAGCGCCTCGCTCCGGAAACGAGGCTCACGCTGAGTGAAGTGCGCGGGCAGGTGACCTATCTTCCGGCCTCGCCCGCGCGCGCCCTCGAGATCGTGGTGAGCGGAACCGGTTACGTCGCCCCCCTTCTCCAGGGCGGCCATTGCGTGGGCGCCAGCTACCATCACGACGACGCCGACGCCGAAGTGCGCGCGAGCGACCACCGCGACAACCTCGCGCGCGCCGAAGCGATGCTGCCGGGATTCACCGCGGGAATCCATCCGATGGATCTCGCGGGATGGACCGGCTTTCGCACCACCGTCCCCGATCGCCTCCCCATCTTCGGCGCGACCGCCGTCGCGGGCTTGTACACCGCGACCGGCCTGGGATCTCGCGGCCTGCTCTGGGCGCCACTGGGCGCGGAGCTGCTCGCCTCCCAGCTCGAGGGCGAGCCGCTGCCGCTCCCTCGCGACTTGGCGGGCGCCATCTCCCCCCGGCGCTTCCTCTCCTAAATATGAGGCCCGATCTTTCTTCCCTCGCGCTCTTCATCCGCATCGCGGAGACGAAGAGCATCACGAAGGCCGCCGCGGCGGGCCACATCGCGCTCGCCGCGGCGAGCCGGCGCGTGGCGCAGCTCGAGGAAGGGTTCGGCGTGCAGCTGCTGTACCGCACGGCGAAGGGCGTGGAGCTCACGCCCGCGGGCAACGCGATGCTCTTCCACGCGAGAGCGCTGCTGCGCCAGGTCGACGAGATGCGCGCCGAGCTCTCGGACTACACGCGCGGCGGCAAGGGCTTGGTGCGGGTGCAGGCGAACACTTCGGCGCTCGCGCAATTCGTGTCGCAGGACCTGGCGTCGTTCCACGCCGCGCACCCCGGCATCAAGGTCGCGCTCGAGGAGCAGCGCAGCGCGGCGATCGTGCAGGCGGTGCAGTCGGGCCTCACCGACATCGGCATCGTCATGGAAGGAACGCCCACCGGCGAGCTGGAGTGCTTCGAGTATCGCAGCGACACCCTGGTCGCCGTGCTGCCGAAGAAGCACCCGTTGCGCGGCAAGCGCGTGGCGTTCGCGCGCCTCCTCGACTACGACTTTGTCGGGCTCGAAGGCGACACCATGATCTCCAAGCTCCTCGCCTCCCGCGCCGCCGCCGAGGGCAAGGCGCTGCGCCTCAGGGTGCAGCTCAAAGGCTTCGACGTCGTGGCGAAGATGATCCAGGCCGGGCTCGGGGTCGGCATTCTTCCCGAGACCGCCGCGCGCTCGTTCGCCGGGCCGATGGGACTGCGCCTCGTTCCCCTCACCGACGACTGGGCGCGGCGCCGCATGCTGGTCTGCGTGCGCCAGCGCTCCACCCTCGCCACGACCGCTCGGACACTGCTCGACCACCTGAGGAAACCGGGGACAGACCCCCATTTCCGTTGATGGAGTCGACTCCGCGGAAATAGGGGTCTGTCCCCGGTTTCCTCCCTTCGCAAAATGCGAAGGCCCCCTTGCCCGTTTTCCAATTCTCGCCGCCGCGGGGAAGTGCTTTCATTGCTGCAGTGCAGCGCATCTTCCCCCGACCCGCCAGGAGAACGAAGCATGAGCCGTGACCTCGAGATCGCCCGCATCAGGAAGGACTGGGCCGAAAACCCGCGCTGGAAGGGTATCGAGCGGGGCTACGCCGCGGAGGATGTCGAGCGCTTGCGGGGCAGCGTGCAGGTCGAGCACACGTTGGCGCGCCGCGGCGCGGAGAAGCTCTGGAAGCTCATGCACGAGCGAGCATTCGTGAATTCGCTGGGTGCGCTCACCGGCAACCAGGCGATGCAGCAGGTGCGCGCCGGGGTGCCCGCGATCTACCTCTCGGGCTGGCAGGTCGCCGCCGACGCCAACGACAGCCTCGCCATGTATCCCGACCAGTCGCTCTACGCGACCACCAGCGTGCCCACCGTGGTCCGCCGCATCAACGCCGCCCTGCAGCGCTGCGACCAGGTCGACCACGCCGAGGGCAAGAGCGACATCGACTGGTTCGCGCCGATCGTGGCCGACGCCGAGGCGGGCTTCGGCGGCGTGCTGAACGCCTTCGAGCTGATGAAGGCGATGATCGAAGCCGGCGCCGCGGGCGTGCATTTCGAAGACCAGCTCGCCTCGGTCAAGAAATGCGGCCACATGGGCGGCAAGGTGCTCGTGCCGACCCAGGAAGCGGTGCAGAAGCTGGTCGCCGCGCGGCTCGCCGCCGACGTGCTGGGCGTGCCGACGGTCCTTCTCGCGCGCACCGATGCCGAGGCGGCCGACCTCATCACTTCCGATGTCGACGAGAACGACAAGCCGTTCCTCACCGGCGAGCGCACTCCGGAAGGCTTCTACAAGACGCGCAAGGGATTCGACCAGGCGCTTTCGCGCGGCATCGCCTACGCCGCGTACGCCGACCTCGTCTGGTGCGAGACCGGCACGCCGAACCTCGACTTCGCGCGCCGCTTCGCCGAGGGGGTCAAGCGCGTCCACCCCGACCGCATGCTCGCCTACAACTGCTCGCCGTCGTTCAACTGGAAGAAGAACCTCGAC
>JBGOST010000111.1:0-6949 GCA_041476125.1 Usitatibacter sp.
AGCGGTTCGATCCCGCTTACCTCCACCAGACAGTTTCCGAATTCGGGAGCCCTCTAGCTCCCGTTTTATTTAGTCCCCATCGTCTAGAGGCCTAGGACACCGCCCTTTCACGGCGATAACCGGGGTTCGAATCCCCGTGGGGACGCCAGAATGGAAAAAGCCACCCATCGGGTGGCTTTTTTTTCATTCTGTTGTTGGAGAAGCTCTAGCGGCAGTCGAGATAAACCGAGTCGCGCTCGTGCGCGAACGCGGTTTTGGCGACGCGGCCGCATACGTAGCTCACTTCGAGCCGCTTCTTCTGGTCGCGGGCCGGATCGCCGCACAGGTCGTTGCTCGCTTCGATCGAAACCGACACCTGGCCGTTGGCGATGCTCCCGACGGCGCGCGAGGCGTCGCAGCGCCTCGGGCCAGCTCCGTAGGTCGCGCGCGAAACCACGATCGTGCGCCGCGGCGGCGGCGGCGGAGCCACCATCACGGGCCGGCCCTCCTCGAGCCCCTTGCGATAGCCCTGGGCATAGCCGTCGTCGAAGCCGCGGCGGTATCCGTCGCGATAGACGCCGTCTTCCTCGCGCTGCGCGAGCGCCGTTCCGGCGGCGATGACGAGGGCGAATCCCGCCGCGGCGATGCTCGCCCACTTGCGTCGATGCTGGGTCATTTCCAATCCTCCCCGATTGGTAAATAGGACAGGATGCGCGCAAACGGGGCCGACCCGGAAGGGTTGATTCCGCGCAAAGTGAAGGTGCGCTCGCCGGCGTAAGCTGTTCCCACGTCAGTGCGGTAGAGAATTGAATTTCCTGCGCATGCCAGATATGTGCGGTGGCGTACCGAGCAACGTGGCGTGGGAAGATAACCTGCCCTGTACCTGTTCTCCCTTGTGAGGGCTATAACACATAAACCCTTGCAAATTGAATGGATTGCATGCAGAATCTACTGCATTACATGAAAGAGGGGACGTAAGTCGCCTACCGGAATATGGTCGCGCTCCCAAGCCATGAGTGAGACTTGTCAAGCGAGATAATTCACTACTACGTAGGGACATTCCATGAATCCTCAGACCGCCCCCATTCGAAAATACCCCGGCCTCTTGGCGCGCTTCGGGCTCGCCGCTCTCTTCTTCTTTTCCCTTCCGTCCACGGCACTGGCCCAGGGATACCTGGGTGGGAATCTAATCCCCTATGCAGTCCTGGCCGGGACGACGGTGACTTGCGCCGGCGCAGGCCTCATCACCGGAGATATTGGCGTCTCGCCCGGCGCCGCGATCGTTGGTTTCCCTGCTCCGTGCACGGACATTGGGGTGTTGCTAATACCACCTGCTGCCAATCCGGGTCAGGCCGATCTCCTCATCGCGTTCGGGACTCTGGCAGCGCAGGTATGCGATGCCACCGTGGGTCCTGACCTTGCCGGGCTCACGCTCGTGCCAGGCACCTACTGCGTCAACGCTGCCGCTACCAATCTGTCGGGGTTGCTCCAGCTCAACGCCCAGGGCAATCCCAACGCGGTCTGGGTCTTCAAGATGACGAGCACGCTCATCACTTCGGTCGGCTCGACCGTCAGCATAATCAACGGCGGACCTGCCAATTCTTGCGGTGCGCAATGGCTGGTCAACAGCTCCGCGACCATCGCTGGCGGCACTACGTTCCGCGGCAACATCCTCGCGCTCACGGACATTACAATGGATGGGAACCTGACCGGTCGAGCCTTGGCGCGAAATGGTCAGGTGACGATGGTTGCCCCTAACGCCTCCTTCGCCGCGTGCGGCGCCGGCGCCGGCGCCGGCGGTGCGCCGCCTCCCTTCCCCGTGTTTGGTGCCGGCTTCGGCGGCGCCCTCGGCCCCACGCCCACGGTTTCCGAATGGGGGATGCTGATCCTTGCCGTGCTACTCGCTATCGTCGGTTTTGCAGCGATGCGCAGGCGGGCAAGGTAGTCGTCGCGGCTGCTTCGATCCGCGGCAGGCCCATGGGCGCGCAAGCGCCCATGCTGCGCTTCTCGGTTGTCTTCGTCGTCGTCCTGGTCACGTTATTCGCGGCCGAGCTGACGCCACCCGCGCAGAGCGCCGTCGTGCTTCCGTGGACCGAAGCACTGGTGCGCATCACCCGCGGCCTCATCACACTCTTCGATTCGCGCGTTATCGCTGTCGGCAAGATTCTCCAGAGCACCAGCAGCGGCTTTGCGATTTCCGTCGAGGCGGGATGCAACGGCATCGAGGTGGCCATCATCCTCATTGCCGCCATGCTCGCCTTTCCTGCGCCGTGGAAGCATCGTGTGATCGGCATCCTCGTCGGCCTGTGCGCGGTGCAGGCGCTGAATGTCGTGCGCGTGGTGAGCCTGTTCTATCTCGGGCAGTGGAGCATCGAAGCGTTCGAGTGGGCGCATCTCTATCTGTGGCAAGCGCTCATCATGCTCGACGTGTTGATCGTCTGGCTGATCTGGATTCGGACGCTGCCACCGAATGCCGGGGCGCAGCCGGCGATGGCGCGATAATGGCGGGTGCCCCCTCGCTGGGGAAGTTTGTCCTAAGCACGTTCCTGTGGTTGCCGGTTTGCTTCGCGGCGTGGTATTTCAGCGCGCAATACCACGCGACAGTCGCCGGCGGGTTGGCCCGCTTGTTGGTGAACCAGCTCAAGCCCGGGCTGGTGTCGGCGCTGGAGCAGACGGGATTCGATCTGGTATTCGTGACCACGATCGAAGTGCACCCAGCGCCGGGACAGACCGCCTTGCTGCTGCCGGAAGTGAATCCCCTCCTATACACCTACGGCCTGGCGTTCTTCCTCGCGCTGATGCTTGCCGCGCGCGCAACCTGGTGGAAGATCCTCGTTGGCCTCGCCGTGCTGCTTCCCTTCCAGGCCTGGGGCATCGCCTTCGATTTCCTGGCGCAGGTCGGCGTGAAACTCGGCCCCGGGATTTCAGCGCAGGCGGGTTTGCTGGGTTGGCGCAGGGAGGCCATCGCGCTCAATTATCAGATCGGCAGCCTCATTCTTCCCACCCTCGTGCCGGTCGTGCTTTGGGCCGTCTTCAGCCGGTTGTTCATCGTGAGTTTGCTGCGCTCGCGGGACTACGACAGCTCAATGGCCAACGGCGACTGAGGTGCGTCCCGCGGGGATTGGGCGCCAGCAGGGTTCAGCTTTTCCTGAGATCTGAGGACACCTTCGCCAGGGCTTTCTGCATCGTGTCCCAGGCCACCTGCATTCCGGCCTGCATCTTCGCGCCGGCCGCCTCGGTTGCGAGGCTCATTTCCTGGAACGTCTTCTGCGCCTCCCCGCGGCTCGTGCGCAATTCGTTGATCCGCTCGTGGTACGCCGCGCGCATCTCGGCGCTCGCTTTCTCACCCTTTGCGGCGAGCGCGTCGAGATCCGCGTCCCAGTTCTTCAGCTGCGTTTCCATCCGGGCGACATACTCGGAATCATTGATCATGACTTCGTTCCTCGGCGTTTGTGAATCGGGAAGCGTCACAGGATGTTGTCGCGCTTCTTGCCGCGGTCATCCCACACCACTCCGTTCTCGTCCTTGTAGTAGCGGGTCTCCCCATCCACCTTGACGGAGGTTGCGGGCGTGCCCGCATCCATCCAACCTCGATCCCGCGGCGGGGCGTCGAGGCTGACCGCCGTCGAACAGCCCGCGACCGCGGCGGTTCCTGCAAGCAACAGGAGAAACCGCTTCATCACGCGCGGGGCTCGCCCTGTCCATTGACGGTGACGGTATGGCCCGGGGGAGTCGTCGTCTGGATGCGATGTTCCTGCCCGCGGAAGTTGTAGGTCACATCCCAGTGAGTCGGTTGTGCCTGGCTCTGGGTGCTCGCGCAACGCTGGACATCTCGCGTTTGCACCTGCTGTCCGCCGCTGTCGCGACCGACCTGGGAGCCTATTGCCGCTCCCGCGACTGCGCCGCCGACCGTTGCGACATCATTGCCGCGCCCGCTGCCGACCTGATGGCCGAGCACGCCGCCAAGCAGCCCGCCGATGATTGCGCCCGGGACGTTGGCCCTGCTTCGATCCTGGGCGACTTGCTCATGCTCGATCCAGCAGCGTTGCTCGGGAGGGCCGACGACCGCGTGGACCGACGTCACGGTCGCTTCGTACAGGCGCTCGTTGTTGCGTCGCTGGTTGTCGTAGACGGCGACGGGAGCGGGCGCATAGCGATTCTCATCGAAGCGCGAGCTCTTGCTCACGGGCCGCACCGACGAAACGCGGTCGTTCAGGCCCATCGCGGCGAGCGACGGATACCTTCCCGGGCGCAGCACGATGCATCGGCCGCCGAAGCGGCCGTGTTCGCAGGCTTCCCAGCGGTCGCGCAGGACCACGACGGACGACGCTCGGTCGTTGAAGCCATAGCGCTCGAAGTCGGACACCGCATTCCGGGCGGTGAAGGACCGGCCCGCGAAGCCTTCTCCTTCGTAGAAGATGACCTGCGCGGTCGCTTGCGTGGCGAAGGCCAATCCAGCCGCCGCCAACGCGGTTCTCAACGTCGTATTCATGGGGTGTCGCTCTCGATTTCATGGGGAAAGGGCGAGGCTACGGGCAATTGCGCGCCCGGTCGGTGCGGCACCGCACCCCCACGCCCTCTGTTCGGGAGCGTACAATAGGGTCCAGCCCCTCCGGAGCCTCCAGGCCGATGGCCAGTCCCAAGCAGAACCAGCTCCTCGCGGCGCTCTCCGCGGCAGAGCTGAAACGCCTGCGCCGCCACCTCGAGCCGGTCGACATGCCGCTGGGGGACGTGGTCTACGAGTCGGGCAGGCACCTCGACCACGTCTATTTTCCTACCACCTGCATCGTCTCGTTGCTCTACGTCCTGGAGAACGGCGCCTCCGCGGAGATCGCGGTGGTCGGCAACGAAGGCGTGGTGGGCGTCTCGATCTTCATGGGCGGCGAAACCACGCCCAGCCGCGCGGTAGTGCAGAGCGCAGGGGCCGCCTATCGCCTCCCAGGACAGGTCATCAAGAACGAGTTCAACCGCGGCGGGGCGATGCAGCACCTCATGCTGCGCTACACGCAGTCGCTCATCACGCAGATGGCGCAAACGGCGGTGTGCAACCGGCACCACTCGGTGGATCAGCAGCTGTGCCGCTGGCTGTTGCTAAGCATCGACCGCCTGCCTGAACCCCAGATCGTGATGACGCAGGAGCTCATCGCCAACATGCTCGGGGTGCGCCGCGAGGGGGTGACCGAGGCCGCCGGCAAGCTGCAGAAAGCAGGGGTGATCAGCTATCGGCGCGGGCACATCAAGGTGCTCGACCGGCCGATGCTCGAGGGACTGTCCTGCGAGTGCTACGCCGTCGTGCGCCGCGAAACGGAGCGGTTGCTGCCCCACGTCGCGGCCCATTGAGCTCTTGTAGGACCTGATGAAGACGGGGCGTGGGACAACTCCTACAATAGGTGCGGTAGCGTACAGATTTCGGCATTCGCCTGAGGTCAAATCCTCGCCATGGGCGACTCCGAATCCACGAAGACCATCTCCCGGCCGCTGATCTCTGGCCCGAATATGTACGCGCTGCTGATCGGGGAATTCGACCGAATCAAGCCGGCAGGTTGCACGCGTTCCTGTCGCGTCCCGTTGCCCTTCTGGGGTCCGGCGCCCGGCAGCCAGTCCGTCTATTGGTTCATGGCGCCGCCGCCCACTTGCCCCAGCGGCTGCGGCAAATTGATCACCGAGCTGTGGGCCAGGCTCACGACCGAGTACAGGATTGCCCCGCCGGAGAAGGAGACGGTTCTCTGGAAGCACGGGTCGCGGGTGCCCATCTCCCAGGGCTGAAATCCGGGCCACCCGGTCCGGCCGGATCATCCAGTAGCTGAAGGTTACGCGCTAAGCCCTTGATCCATATAGGGGCAGGTTACCTTTGTCATTTGGGCCCGACGCCGATATGGGTTAAGATTGACCCCTCTGTAGGAATCGTCTTAGAGGGGTGTCAGCATGGTCCGACGCAATCGCTGGTTCGTGATGGCTGCCGCGGCGTTCGCCGTCTCGGCTGGGCCGGCGTTCGCGGACATCTTCTCGTTCAAGGACGAGAAGGGCGTGGTGCACTTCACCAACATCGCCGGACTCGATAGCCGCTACAAGCTGATTCGCAAGGAAAGCACCGGCCCGTCCAACGGCAACGTCGCCCCCGCGCAAGTCTTCATGCCGTCGCAGGCAGACATCGAGAGGTACAGCAACATCATCAAGACGGCGAGCAAGGCCTACGGAGTCGAAGCGTCGCTCGTCCATGCGGTGATCTCCGCCGAGTCCGCGTACAACCAGAACGCCGTGTCGAGGACCGGGGCGATGGGCCTCATGCAACTCATGCCCGACACCGCGCGCCGCTACGGCGTGCAGAACATGATGGATCCCACCGAGAACATCCACGGCGGCGTGCGCTACCTGCGCGACCTGCTGGCGATGTTCAAGGGCCGGGTCGATCTCGCGATCGCCGCGTACAACGCCGGCGAGAATGCCGTGATCCGCGCCGGCCACAAGATTCCGCCCTACGCCGAGACGCGCCACTACGTCCCGAAGGTGCTCGGCTTCTACCGCAACTTCCAGTCCCGCAGCCGGCTGAGCTAGCGCCGCCGAATAATTGGGCACAGTCCCGGGCCGCGAGGCCGGGGGCTGTGCCCGATGTCTTTTGGGGGTCCGTCAGTCGGCGGGGGCGCCGTGGGCGCGGCTCTGCGCGCGGTCTTCCTCGAGGCGCTCCTCGAAGGTCTGGTGGCGCCGCGCGAGCAGCGTATAGGCGGTGGGAACGACGAAGAGCGTGAGGAGCGTGCCGAGCAGCATTCCGCCGACGATGACCCAGCCGATTTGCTGCCGCGACTCGGCTCCCGCGCCGCGCGCCAGCGCTAGCGGCAGGGCGCCCAGCACCATCGCGCCGGTCGTCATGAGGATCGGCCGCAGCCGCAGCAAGCAGGCTTGGTAGATCGCGTCGCGCGGCGATTTGCCCTCCTCCCGCTCCGCGTGCAGGGCAAAGTCGATCATCATGATG
>JBGOST010000112.1:0-6947 GCA_041476125.1 Usitatibacter sp.
CGCTACATCGAGATCTGGAACCTGGTCTTCATGCAGTTCAATCGCGACGAGAGCGGCACGATGCATCCGTTGCCCAAGCCGTCTGTGGACACGGGGATGGGCCTCGAGCGCCTCACTGCGGTGCTGCAGGGCGTGCATTCGAACTACGAGATCGACCTCTTCCAGTCGCTCATCAAGGCCGCCGCGCGCGAGACCCATACCAAGGACCTCGAGTCACCGTCGCTGCGCGTGATCGCGGATCACATCCGCGCGTGCGCCTTCCTCATCTGCGACGGCGTCATTCCGAGTAACGAAGGCCGCGGCTATGTGCTGCGGCGCATTGCGCGCCGCGCCATGCGCCACGGCTACAAGCTCGGGCAGAAGCAGCCGTTCTTCTACAAGCTCGTGGCGCCGCTTGCCGCCGAGATGGGGGACGCCTATCCGGAGCTGAAGAGCGCCCAGGCGCGCGTCACCGGCACGTTGAAGCAGGAAGAGGAACGCTTCGCCGAGACGCTCGAGACCGGCATGGGGATTCTCGAGGCCGCGCTCGCGGCCAATCCCGACCGGCTTCCGGGCGAGGTCGCGTTCAAGCTTTACGACACGTTCGGCTTCCCGGTCGACATGACCGCGGACATCGGGCGCGAGCGCGGGTTCGAGATCGACATGGACGCCTTCAACTCGGCGATGTCGGCGCAGCAGGAGAGATCGCGCTCGGCGAGCAAGTTCAAGGGTGGAGCGCAACTCGAGTACACGGGTACCAAGACCGGCTTTCGCGGCTACGACACCTTGTCCGAGGAAGGGCGCGTCGTGGCGCTGTATCGCGGGGGCTCACCCGTCGATCGCCTGGGCGCGGGCGAGGAGGGCATCGTCGTGCTCGACAAGACGCCGTTCTACGCCGAGTCCGGCGGCCAGGTCGGAGACCGCGGCGAGCTTACCAAGGGCGGCACGTGCCTCACCCTTTTCGAGGTGCGCGACACGCAGAAGATCCTGCCCGAGGTCTTCGGCCACCACGGCCTGGTGAAGACCGGCGAGCTCGCGGTGGGCGACACCGTCGCGGCCCAGGTCGATTTCGACAAACGCTCGCGCACGGTGCGCCACCATTCCGCGACCCACCTCATGCACAAGGCACTTCGCGAAGTCCTGGGCGATCACGTTCAGCAGAAGGGCTCGCTCGTCGACGAGGACAAGACGCGCTTCGACTTCAGCCACAACGCGCCGATGTCCGCCGACGAGATTCGCCGCGTCGAGAGCATCGTCAACGCCGAAGTCCTCAAGAACGAGCCCGCCAACGCGCGCGTGATGCCGATCGATGCGGCGCAGAAGCTAGGCGCGATGATGCTCTTCGGCGAAAAGTACGGCGACGAGGTCCGCGTGCTCGACATCGGCTCCTCGCGCGAGCTCTGCGGCGGCACCCACGTGGTGCGAACCGGCGACATCGGTCTGTTCCGCATCGTCTCCGAAGGCGGCGTGGCGGCGGGGATTCGCCGCGTGGAGGCCATTGCCGGAACCGTGGCGATCGCGCATGCGCGAGAGGAAGCCGACCGCCTCGCGCGGGTGGCGAGCACGCTCAAGGCGCAGCCGCAGGAAATCGAGGCGAAGCTTGCGCAGGCCCTGGATGGCGTGAAGGCGCTGGAGAAGGAAGTCGCGCGCATGAAGACCAAGATGGCCACCTCCCAGGGAGACGACCTCGCGGGCAGCGCCATCGACGTGAAGGGCGTGAAGGTCCTCGCCGTGAAGCTCGATGGCGCGGACGTGAAGACGCTGCGCGACACGCTCGACCAGTTGAAGGGCAAGCTCAAGTCGAGCGCCATCGTGCTCGCGGCCTCCGAAGGCGAGAAGGTGAGCCTCATCGCGGGCGTGACGCAGGACCTCATCGCGCGAGTGAAGGCCGGAGATCTCGTGAATTTCGTAGCGCTCCAGGTGGGTGGCAAGGGCGGCGGACGGCCCGACATGGCGCAGGCCGGCGGAACCAACCCCGCGGCGCTGCCGCAAGCGCTCGCCTCGGTGAAGGACTGGGTCGAGCAGCGCCTGTAGCGCGATGAGCGCTCCCACGACGCGCGAACGCATCGCCGCCTATCTTCGGGCTGCCGGCCTCGAATCCCTCGTCGGGCGCGAGGCGGGTGTCGAGCTCGCGATCCACGACCTGGTCGAGGCGATGGAGGAAAAGGTCGCCATCCCCGATCCCTCTTCGCTCTATTCGTATCTCGTGCCGATGCTCACGCCCGACGGCACGTGCTCGGTCGTCGATGAGCTGGCGCCGGTCCCGTACGACCTCGCCGCGATCCTGGGCGGACGCAGCGAGCAGACCACACGGCGCCTGGCGCTGCTCGAGCGCCTGGTCGAGCGCGTGCAGGAAACCACGGGCGCGGAGTGGGTCGGGATCTACCAGCGGCGTGCCCGCGCGCCGGGAGCTCCCGTGCTCGTGAAGATCTCGTATGTCGGACGCCCCAGCCGCGCAGAGTTTCCGCTGACCCACGAGTTCGCCGAGCGAAGCACCAACAGCACGGTCGGCCTGACCGGACGCTCGACGGTGATCGACGACGTCGCGAAGCACGTCGAGGCGGGCGGGGGCTTCTACGTCTGCGACGACGGCATCCAGTCCGAAGCCTGCGTGCCGATCCTCGACGACGATCGCCAGGTGATCGGCATCGTCGACGCGGAAGCGAAGCAGAAAGGATTCTTCGGCGCCGAGCGCCTTGCGGTCGTCGCCGCGGTCGCGATCGTGGCGCCGGCGGTCCTGCCCTGACCTAGCCGCGCCCCGAAGGCACGAACGGTTTCTTGCCGTCGCGCCAGCGCCGCAACGCCTTGGGATTGTCGAGCGCGTCGAGGAGCGCCAGGTTCATGTCCTCGTTTTCCGCTTCGAGCCCGGCGGCGCGCACCGCGTGCTGGGCCTGCGTGATGAGGACAGCCGCGTTGTGGGCCACGGCCTGGTGCATCGGGCTCTCGAGCGATTCGTCGGCGGGATTGTCGTAGAACGACTTGCACGTCGCCAGCCGCATGGAGTGGTAGCGGCGGCATTGCGCAGGTCGAGCCTCGTAGGCGGTGCACGCCCCATCGTCTCCCAGCAGGGCACAACGCATGTTGGTGCGCTTGCGCGCCTCCACGCCCATCGCCACCGTCGCGGCGGCGTTGGCGCGCAGGCGCACGATGACCTCGGTGACGCGCGCGGCACTGAAATTGCGCCGCATCCATGCCGCGAGCGCGAAGGCCTCGTGCGGCTGCACCGTGAGCCGCAGGTGGCAGCAGTAGTCGCACCCTCGCGTGCACGCGATCGCCACTGCATGGCCGCGCACGGTGGTTTCGATCACTTCGTCGATGCGGCGGTAGAACGTCACCACGGCCTTCGCCAGCGGGGCAGGGTCGCGCGCGTTCGCGAAGGCCGCGCGGGCTTCCGCACCCCACTCCGACGGGCCGCCCTTCACCGCTTCGGCGGGAGCAGGTCCGTGATCGACCCTTCGGCCATCTCGGCGGTGAAGAACACCGTTTCGGACAGTGTGGGATGGGGATGGATGGTGAGGCCGATGTCTTCCGCGTCGGCACCCATCTCCAGGGCCAGCACGGTTTCGGCGATGAGCTCACCCGCGTTCACGCCGACGATGCCGGCGCCGAGGATGCGCTTCGAGCCCTTTTCGTAGAGCACCTTGGTGAGGCCTTCCTCACGGCCCATGCCGAGCGCGCGGCCGCTTGCCGCCCACGGGAACACCGCCTTTTCGTACTCGACGCCCTGTTGCTTCGCTTCGGGCTCGGAGAGTCCCATCCACGCGACTTCGGGATCGGTGTACGCGACGCTGGGAATCGTGCGCGCTTCCCACGCATGGTGCGACATTCCGCAGATGACTTCGGCCGCGAGCTTGCCTTCGTGGGTCGCCTTGTGCGCGAGCATCGGCTCGCCGACGATGTCGCCGATGGCGAAGATGTGACCGACGTTGGTGCGCATCTGGCGGTCGACGGGAATCCAGCCGCGGTCGTTCACGTTGACGCCGGCCTTGTCGGCGCCGATGTCCTTGCCGTTCGGGCGCCGGCCCACCGCGAGGAGCACGCGGTCGAAGGTGTCGGGCGCCGGGCCCGCGCCGCCGTCGGCGCTCTCGAACGACGCTTTCAATCCGGTGGGCGTGGCCTCGAGTTTCGCGACCTTGGTCGCGAGCAGGATCTTCTCGTAGCGCTTCTCGATGCGGCGCGCGAGGGGTTTCACGATGTCGGGATCGGCGCTCGGGATGAGGCGGTCCATGAACTCGACCACGGTCACCTTCGCGCCGAGGGCGTCGTATACCGTCGCCATCTCGAGCCCGATGATGCCGCCGCCGATGATGAGGATGCGCTTGGGGATGTCCTTCAACTCGAGCGCGCCGGTCGAATCCATGAGGCGCGGGTCGTCATAGGGGAAATTCGGGATGCGCGCCGACTGCGATCCCGCGGCGATGATGCAGTGGTCGAACGAGACGACCTTGCGGCCTTCCTTGGTCTCGACCTCGAGGGTGTGCGACGAAGCGAAGCGGCCCTTGCCCTCGACCACCGTCACCTTGCGCGCCTTGGCGAGGGCCGCGAGGCCCTTGGTGAGCTTGCCGACGACGCCGTCCTTCCAGCCGCGCAGCTTGTCGAGGTTGGTCTTCGGCTTGCCGAATTCCACGCCGAAGGCTCCCATCTCCTCCGCATCCGCGATGACGCGCGCGGCATGCAGCAGCGCCTTCGACGGAATGCAGCCGACGTTGAGGCAGACGCCGCCGAGCGTCGGATAGCGTTCGACGAGCACCACCTTCTTGCCGAGGTCCGCGGCGCGAAAGGCGGCGGTGTAGCCCCCGGGCCCCGCGCCCAGCACGAGCACCTCCGCGTGCAGGTCCGCATCGAGGCTGGCGAGCGTGGAGGTGAGGGCTTCGCGAAGGCCACCGCGCGCAGGTGCGGGAGATTGGGCGGGCGCGGGAGATTGGGCCCCGGCCTGCGCCGGGGTGACGGCGGCTTGCGTGGGCGCTTGCGGAGCGCTCGCCGCCGCACTTGCTTCCGTTTCCAGGATCGCGATCAAGGTGCCCTTCGAGACCTTGTCGCCGATCTTGACCTTCACTTCCTTCACCGTGCCCGCGTGCGTCGAGGGCACCTCCATCGTCGCCTTGTCGCTCTCGAGCGTGACGAGGGAATCTTCCCGGCTCACCTTGTCGCCGGGCTTGACCAGCAACTCGATGACCGGGACATCCTTGAAGTCCCCGATGTCAGGGACCTTGATCTCGATGGCGGCCATGCTAAAGGACGCTGCGCCGGAGGTCGGCAATGACCTGGGCGAGGTAGGAGGTGAAGCGCGCCGCGAGCGCGCCGTCGATCACGCGATGGTCGTAGGAAAGCGATAGCGGCATCATCTGGCGCGGCACAAACTCCTTGCCGTTCCACACCGGCTTCATCGCCGCCTTCGACACGCCGAGGATCGCCACCTCGGGCGCGTTGATGATCGGCGTGAACGCGGTGCCGCCGATGCCCCCGAGCGAAGAGATGGAGAAGGTTCCGCCCTGCATGTCGGCCGGCCCCAGCTTGCCCTCGCGTGCCTTGGCCGCGAGCTCCGAGCTTTCCTTCGCGATCGCGATGACGCCTTTCTTGTCCGCGTCCTTGATCACCGGAACGACGAGCCCCTGCGGCGTGTCGGCGGCGAACCCGATGTGCCAGTAGCTCTTGAGGATGAGGTTATCGCCGTCGAGCGAGCTGTTGAACTGCGGGTATTTCTTGAGCGCGGCGACCACCGCCTTCACGAGGAAGGCCAGCGGGGTGACCTTGATGCCCGCCTTGGCGTTCTCCTCGTTCACCTTGGCGCGGAAGGCTTCGAGCTCGGTGATGTCGGCTTCGTCGAACTGCGTGACGTGCGGGATCATCACCCAGTTGCGCGAGAGCACGGGGCCGGAGATCTTCTTGATGCGCGAGAGCGCCTGCGTTTCGATCGGCCCGAATTTGGCGAAGTCGACTTTCGGCCACGGCGGCAAGCCGAGGTCCGCGAGGCCTCCGCCGGGACGCGCACCGGCAGGGCCGGCGCCGCCGGCGAGCGCCTGCTTCACGAACTGCTGGATGTCTTCCTTGAGGATGCGGCCCTTCGGCCCCGAGCCGCTCGCCTGCGTGAGGTCCACGCCGAGCTCGCGCGCGAAGCGGCGCACGCCGGGACTTGCATGCGGCGGCGTGCCCGCTGCGATCTCGGGAATCGAGGGCACCGGCGCGGTAGTAGCGGGGGCGGGGGCAGCGGGAGCGCTGGGTGCTGCCGCTTTCGGCGCAGGGGCGGGAGTTGCGGGCTCTGCGGGGCGGGAGGATCTGGTTGCGGGAGATTCGGTCCTGGTTGCAGCGGGCGTGGGCGCGGGCTTGGCCGCTTCTCCTGCGCCCTCCATGGTGAGGATTGCGACACCCTCGCTTACCTTGTCGCCCACCTTCACGCGAATGTCCTTCACCGTTCCGGCGGAGGGCGCGGGAACTTCCATCGTCGCCTTGTCGCTCTCGAGCGTGATGAGCGAGTCGTCCTTCTTCACGGCGTCGCCCGGCTTCACCAGCACCTCGATCACCGGCACGTCCTTGAAGTCGCCGATATCCGGGACCTTCACTTCGATTGCGGCCAACTGCGGTCTCCTTTTTATGATTATTGACTACACCGTCCAGGGCGCCGGCTTCTCCGGGTCGATCCCGTACTTCTTGATCGCCTCAGCGACCTTCGCGGCCGGCAGCTCGCCATCCTCGGCGAGCGCCTTCAGTGCCGCCACCGCGACATAGCCGCGAGCCACCTCGAAGAAGCGGCGCAGGTTCTCGCGCGAGTCGCTGCGCCCGAAGCCGTCGGTGCCGAGGACCTTGTAGCGGCGCGGAACGAACTCGCGGATCTGGTCGGCGAAGGCGCGGATGTAGTCAGTGGACGCGACCACCGGTCCCTTGGTGCCGGCGAGGCACTGCTCGACGTACGAAGCGCGCGCCTTTTCCGTCGGATGCAGCAGGTTCCAGCGCGCGGCCGCCATGCCGTC
>JBGOST010000113.1:0-6946 GCA_041476125.1 Usitatibacter sp.
CCGGAGTTCATGAACAGGAACGGGACCGCCGCCAACAAGAAGGGCGGCTTGTACTACCTCAGAGAAGACGAGAAGGTCGGATTCGACGACAGCAAGTTCAAGCCGGGCGACGAAGTCGCCTCGATCCTCGTCGCGCCCTTCACCGGCGACCGCGGCGATATCTCTGCCGCCATCCGCTGGAACAACGGACAGTGGACGGTCGTCATGGCCCGCAAGCTTGTCACCGGGGGCAAGTACGACGTACAGTTTGACGATCTCGGCGGCAACTATGAATTCGGCGTCGCCGCCTTCGATAACGCGCAGGTTCGCCACGCGTTCCATACCGGCGCCCTCAACCTCAAGTTCGCGAAGTGAACAAGGGAGACCCCATGAAATCGCACCAGACAAAGGCAGCGGTCGTCCTGGCCGTCGCCGCGCTCTTTGCCGCAGGCGCCGCCCTGGCGCAATCCGGGGACGATCTGCTCAAGACCAAGGGCTGCCTCGGCTGCCACGACATGGAGAAGAAGAAGGTCGGGCCCGCGCTCAAGGATGTCGCCGCCAAGTACAAGGCCGACAAGGGCGCGGAGGGCAAGCTCGTCGCCGCGCTCAAGGAAGGTCCGAAGGACGGCAAGGGCCATCCGATGAAATCCACGGCTTCCGACGCCGATCTGAAGACGATGGTGCAGTTCGTACTTTCGCGGAAATAGCTTTTCACGCTCGTCGACGGCGAAGGCCGGCATTTGCCGGCCTTTTGTTTGACGCGAGTCAACTCGCCCGCGCGGTTCCCCCCTAGGATGCGAGGAGGCAAAAAAGGGGAAGACCGCCATGAGAAGCCTCCGCAGCGTTCTCCAGGTCCTCGCGACTGGCGCCGCATCCGTTCTCTTCATGAACTCGGCGGCCTTCGCGGCCGACGTCCTGCTGCGCGGCGACGAGAAGTGCATGGCGTGCCATTCGAGCGTCGAAGCGGCCGAGGTCGCCGGGATCGCGCACACGCGACACGGCGTGAAGGCCGACGGGCGTACGCCCACCTGCACGAGCTGCCACGGCGGCAGCGATCGCCACATGAACGATCCGTCGAAAGGTCCCGACGTGGTCTTCAAGGGCAAGGGCAAGTCCGAGGCCCAGGTGATCAACGGCCAATGCCTCAACTGCCACGAAGCGGGCAAGCGCACCCACTGGGCCGGCAGCCGCCACCAGCTGGGCGACGTGGCCTGCAGCTCGTGTCACTCGCTGCATACGCCGCGCGACAAGGTGCTCGTGAAGGGCGTGCAGCAGGAAGTGTGCTTCAACTGCCACAAGACCGAGCGCGCGCAGAACCAGCGCATCTCCCACCACCCGGTGAATGAAGGCAAGGTCGCCTGCTCCGACTGCCACAACCCCCACGGCTCGACGGGACCGAAGAACCTGGTGAAGAACTCGGTAAACGAGACCTGCTTCCAATGCCACGCCGAGAAGCGCGGTCCGTACCTCTGGGAGCACGCCTCGGTGACCGACGACTGCATGAACTGCCATACGCCGCACGGATCGACCAATCCGCCGCTGCTGCGTGCGCGCACGCCCTGGCTGTGCCAGGAGTGCCACGGCGACGGCGCGCCGCACCCGGGCAACGTCTACAGCGGGGCGAGCCTGCCGGGACGCGCCGCGGCCAACGTGAACAATACGGGAGGCGTCTCCGGCAGCACCCAGCTGGGCGTGGTCAATCCGGCCACCGGCGCGCGCGTCACGCAGAACAACCCGCCGATTCAAATGGCCTTCCGCGGATGCGTGAACTGCCACTACGCGATCCATGGATCCAACCATCCCGCGGGCAACCGCTTCCTGCGCTAGTTGCGGCCGATGCGATCGAGACCAGGAGAAAGAATCATGACAACGCTGCAGAAACGCTTTGCGATGCGCGCCCTGGTGGTTGCGGTGCAGGGTGTCCTGGCCGGAGCCGTCTACGCGCCGGCGGCCTACGCCGATGAAGGCGATCCCGTCGATCTCGCGCGGCCTGCGAGCCAGGTGGAAGTCGGGGCGCTCTATGTCAACAGGGATTCGGCCAAGTTCGGCGAATTCAACGGGCTCGACCAGAAGGGCACGTACGGCATCGCAAATTTCCAGCTTTACGGCCCGACGCCCGCCGACAGCGCCTTGCGCTGGCGCATCTTCGGGGCGGACCTCGGCCTCGACACGCGCAGCGTGCAGGGCGAGGTAGGCGAGCAGGGGAAATGGCGCGTGACCGCAGGCTACGACGGCGTGCCGCGTCACTACTCCGACACCTATCGCACGATGTGGCAGGGCGCGGGCTCGACCTCGCTCACGCTTCCCGCGGGCTATTCTGCGGCCTCCACGCGACTTACCGTCACCAACAACGCCGGCGCCATCCTCGCCAACTGGAACAACACCCAGGCGCCGAACGCGACCGCCACCACCACGGGCGGCGGCCCGGCAGCCGTGATTCCCGCGAACCTGAACAACTTCGACGTGGGCACGGAGCGCAGGCGCAGCAACCTGGGGGGCAGCATCATCTTCGCCCCGGGCTGGAGCTTCACCGCCACCCTGAAGCACGAGGAGAAGGACGGCACCAAGCTCTCCGGCATCAACATCGGCCGCTTCGCCGGGCTGAGCACGCTGCTTCCCGAGCCGATCTCGAACACCATCGACCAGTTCGAGGGCGCGGTGAGTTACGCCGGCAAGAACGCCCACTTCAGCGTCGGCTACTACGGCTCGATCTACAAGAACGACACCAACCTGTGGACCGTCGAGAACGCCGGCGCCAACAACGCCGTGCTGAACAACGTCGCGCGGCTGACGGGCACTCCCGACAACGAGATGCACCAGTTCCTCTTCTCGGGAGGCTACAAGTTCTCGCCGACGACCCGCCTCACGATCGCCGGCTCGCAGTCGCGGCTCACGCAGAACGAGTCGTTCATCGACAATCCCGCCGGCTCGACCTGGGTGGTACCGTCGAACTCGCCCAACGCGAGAGTCATCCACTCGTTCTTCCTCGTCAAGTTGGTTTCGAACCCGATTCCGAACCTGGGCATCAACGCGGCCTACAGGTACGAGGACCGCGACAACCGCACGCCGGTCAGGGACTTCCTGACGACCGTTGACGTGTCGGGCGCCTCCACGCTGTTCAGCAACGAGCCGATCGACCGCAAGGTCCAGCAGTTCAACTTCGACGCCGACTATCGCCTCGGCCGCGGCCAGTCGGTCAAGGCCGGCTACGAGTATCAGGAGATCCACCGCACCTCGAAGGCCGAGGAAAGCCCCTTCCGCGCCGACCACAACCGCGAGAACACGCTGCGCGTGGAGTATCGCAACAGCTTGAACGAGCTCGTGACGGCACGAGTCTCCTACGCATATTCGCAAAGGCGCCTCAACGAGTACGAGGAGGGCAATCCCCGGCCGACCAATCCGCCCGCGCCTTTTCCCGCGGCCGACCCGCTGCTGGGAGGCTTCGAGCAGTTCTTCCTCGCCGAACGCAACCGCGACAAGCTGCGTAGCACGCTCAACTTCCAGGCGAGCGAGTCGGTGTCGCTGCAGGGCACGCTCGACTACAACCGGGACAAGTATCCCAACCTCACCTTCGGCATGAAGGAATCCAAGAGCTGGGTGGGGACGCTCGACGCGGCGTTCGCGGCGAGCGAGACGCTCGCGTTCAACGCCTTCTACACCTACGAGGACATGAGGATGCAGCTGGACAGCCTCGCCATCGCGCGCGGGCTCACCACCACCACCCTCGTGGCGCACGTCTCGGGACCGCCCTGCGCGCCCTATACCAACGTCGCGAACACGCTGCCTGCGGACTACTTCACCGATCCGTGCCGCCAGTGGAGCGCCTCGCAGAACGACAAGGTCCACACGCTGGGCGTGGGCGTTCGCTACCGCGGGCTCATGAGTGGCCGACTCGACCTGTCGGGGGAGCTCGCGTACTCCAGGGCGAGGACCCCGATCAACGTGACGGGTGGCACCTACTACAACAACGGAGTCCCGAGCTCGGCGACCGGCAACGTCTGGATCGCGGCGGAGTCCCTGCCCGAGATCACCAGCGAGATGACCGACGTGAGGCTGAAAGGCACTTATGCGCTCGACAAATCGTCGGCGATCCGCGTGATGTACCAGTACCGCAAGCTCAAGTCCTCGGACTGGGCGTACGACGCCTACATCAACTCGGCGCTCGGGGTGCTCGCGGTGCAGAACTACATCGGCCCGGCGATCACCTCGCCCAACTATGACGTGAACGTGATCGGGGTGTCCTATATCTACCGTTTCCGGTGACCAGCCTCCTGGTCACTGAAGGCCGGACCGGTCCGGCCTTTATTTTTTTGTTTGATCTATGTCAAGCTTAAGCGCCGGCAACTGGGTAATAAGAGAAACAAAGGGGGACACCATGAACGGGAGAACGCTGCTCGGCCGCCTGGCCGCAGGGTGCGCGATGTTGGTCGCGGGTCTGGCCATCGGCAACGTCCACGCGGCCCCGCCGGGGCCCGAAGTCTGCAAGGGCTGCCACGAGGCCTCCTTCGACTCGTTCTCGGCGAGCATCCACGGCAAGACCGCGCACCCGCGCACGCCGGCCAGCAACGGCGGCTGCGTGGCGTGCCACGGCGACGGCACCGAGCACGTGAAGGCGGGCGGCGGGCGCGGGGTGGGGGGGATCGTCAATCCCGCCTCCAAGTCGCTCTCGGCCGAGGCCAAGGACAAGGTGTGCCTCACCTGCCACGCCGCGAACCGGCACCTCGCGTTCTGGGATTCGGGCAAGCACCGCAAGAACGACATCTCGTGCACCAACTGCCACAGCACCCACGGCGGCAATCCCACGCTGCTGCGCATCACCAACCCGCAGATCGCGCCCCTGGTGAACACCGCCAAGGTCCCGCAGCAGGAAGTCTGCTTCAATTGCCACCGCGACATCCGCGCGCTCGTCGCCCGGCCCTCGCACCACCCGATCGTCGAGGGCAAGGTGAAGTGCACCAGCTGCCACAACCCGCACGGCGCCCTGAGCCCGGCGATGGTCAACGCGGAGAGCATCAAGGAGCTTTGCACCACGTGCCACGCCGACAAGCGCGGGCCCTGGATGTTCGAGCATGCCCCCGTCGAGGAAAGCTGCCTCAACTGCCATAACCCGCACGGCAGCCGCTCGGTGAAGCTGTTGAACGAGAAGGTGCCCAACCTGTGCCAGGATTGCCACGACGCGGCCCAGCACCCGGGAACGATGTACGACGCCGACTCGAATTTCCGCGCGCCCACGGGGCCCACCAGCGGTCCGAACACCCGGTTCCTCGCGCGCAGCTGCATGAACTGCCACAACGAGATCCACGGCAGCAATTCCCCGGCCGGTCGCGGCCGCCGGTTCGTGCGCTAAAGGGAGAACAAAATGAGAAAGACCACCGCACCCCTGCTGATGACGGCGCTGGCGATTGCCGTCCCCACCGCGCTCGCGCAACAGGCGGGCTCCGGCGTTACCGGCTCGGTGAGCGTCACCGGCATCTCCACCCACGTGACCGGTACCAACCCTTTCCGCCTGTTCGAGTATCGCGACCTCGATTCCGGGGCCTCCGCGGGAGTCGACGTGCGCGGCGAGAACGACGCCTGGTACTGGAACGTCTTCGGCGAGAACCTCGGCCGCGACGACCAGTCCATCCAGCTTAAGGGCGGAAAGTACGGGATCCTGAAATACACGCTCTACGGCGAGGACATCATCCACAACCTCACCTTCCGCGCCATCACGCCCTTCACCGGCGTGGGCTCGAACAGTCTCACCTTCGCCGGCGCAAGCGCCTCGACCGACACCGCCACCTGGAATTCCTTCGACTATTCGATCCAGCACCGCAACGTGGGCGGCCTGGTGGAAGCGCAGCCGTCGACCGATTCGCCGTACTACGCGCGTTTCACCGCCAACCAGAAGCGCACCGACGGCATCAAGCCGCTGGGGGCCGCGGGCACGAGCCCCGGCGGCCCGGTGAACGAGCTACCCGCGCCGGTGGACTGGACCACCACGGATTTCTCGGGCGAGGTCGGTTACGCCACCAAGACCTCGCATTACTCGGCGAGCCTGCAGTACAGCAAGTTCGAGGACCACAACGACTTCCTGTCGTGGCGCAATCCCATCATCACCACCGGCCCCAACGTCGAATCGAGCACGCTCGCCGCCGACAACAGCCTGTGGCGCCTGGGCCTGAACGCGATGTGGAAGCAGCTGCCGATGGGATCGACCCTGGCGCTGCGCGGCACCTACACCAAGATCACCAACTCGATCCCGGTGCAGCCGACCTTCATCTCCGTCAGCGGCACCACCGGCAACACGCGGCTTGCGAATTCCACCGAGAGCACGTTCAACGGCGAAGTGGTGAACGAGTCGATCTCGGCCTCGCTCACCTCGCAGCTCGCGCGCGGCCTGGACTCGCGCGTGTACTACAACTGGTACGACCGCAAGAACGAGTCCACCGAGCTCGTGTTCACGCCCAGCGGCCCGGGTTCGGGAGGCACCTGCGACATCTCGGCGGCGGGCGTGAGCCTCGCCACGTGCACGCCCGAGCACCTGCACTTCACCAAGAACAACTTCGGCGTCGAACTCCAGTACCGGCTGAACCGCGAGAACAAGCTTTCGGCCGACATCGACTACCTCGACATCAAGCGCGAGCGCATCGATTTCGATCGCTCGAAGGAGACCAAGGTCACGCTCGGGTGGAAGAACAGCTCGCTCGAGATCGCCGACGTGCGCGTGAAGTACCAGCACCTGCGTCGCAGCTCCGAGTTCCTGCTCTCGGACTCGACCGTGGTGTTCGACAAGTACCTGTACCGCTTCGACGCCGCGCCACTCGACCGCGACCTGGTGAAGCTGGTGTTCGACTCGAGCCCGGCGCAGCACTTCGACCTGGGCCTCGAGGTCATCTTCAAGAAGAACAAGTACAAGGACACGGTGCTCGGGCGCACCAAGGACACGCGCCAGGAATATTACTTCACCGCTTCGTACGGGGATCCG
>JBGOST010000114.1:0-6944 GCA_041476125.1 Usitatibacter sp.
ATCGAGACCTGCGTGGAAAGCCGCGCGCCCTTGCTGCCGATGGGATCCTTCACGACTTGCACCAGCAGCGTCTGGCCTTCGGAGAGGATCTTCTCGATCGGGCGCTGCGGCTCGGCTGCGTTGGTGCCGCGAACCGCCCAGATATCGGCCACGTGGAGGAACGCCGCGCGCGGCAAGCCGATCTCGACGAACGCCGATTGCATGCCGGGGAGGACGCGGCAGACGCGGCCGAGGTAGATGTTGCCCACGAGCCCGCGGCTGGACGCGCGCTCGATGTGCAGCTCCTGCACCGCGCCCTGCTCGGTGACCGCCACGCGCGTTTCCTGGGGCGTGACGTTGATCAGAATCTGTTCATTCATCGCGGCTCACGGTTGGGAAAAGACGTGATCCGCAGATAAACGCAGATGAACGCAGATAACCCCTAGGGCTCCAGGGTGTTCTTGCCTACGCTGTCGAGAGCGGTTCCAGTATTACGAAGCTATCCCCAAGGTTTATCTGCGTTCATCTGCGTTTATCTGCGGATCCAAAGCCGTAGTTACCCCTAGGGTACGACAATTCCGAATTTGCGGAGCAGCTCGGCGGTTTCGTAGAGCGGCAGCCCCATGACGCCGGTGTAGCTGCCCTCGAGGCGCGAGACGAAGGTGCCGGCGCGTCCCTGTATGGCGTAGGCGCCCGCCTTGTCGAACGGCTCGCCCGACTGCACGTACGCCGCGATGCGCGACTCGTCGAGGGCGGCGAAGGTCACCAGCGATTCGCTCACCGCGAGCTCGAGCCGGGCCTCGAAGGCCATGGCGACCGCCGTGAGCACGCGGTGCTGCGTGCCCGAAAGCGTTCTCAGGATCCGATCGGCGTCGGCGCGGTCGGCGGGCTTGCCGAGGATCTCGCCGCCGAGCGCCACCGTGGTGTCGGCGGCGAGCACCGGCTTGCGCTGCAACCCGCGCCGCATCACCACGCGCTTCCACGCCGCCTCGGCCTTCAACCGCGTCACGCGGCGCACGTAATCGTCGGGTGGCTCTCCGGGACGCACCGCTTCATCGGTGTCCTCGTCCTGGCGCGGGCCCTCGCGAAACAGCAGCGGCTCGAAGCGCACGCCCATCTGCATGAGCAGCTCGCGCCGGCGCGGGCTTCGCGAGGCGAGATAGATGGCCGAGGCTGGGGCGCTCATTCGCGATGATAGGGGTGGCGCGCGAGGATCGACCACGCGCGGTAGAGCTGCTCGGCGAGTACCACGCGTGCGAGGCCGTGCGGGAGCGTGAGCTCGGAGAGCGAGATCAGCTTGTCGGCGCGCTCCTTCACCGCCTCGGAGAGCCCGTCCGCGCCGCCGATCGCGAACACGGGCCGGCTCGCGTCGCGCATCCACGCGGACAGCATCACGGAGAGCCCGCGCGTGGCCACGCTCTTGCCGCGCTCGTCGAGCGCGATGAGCGTGCCGCCTTCGGGCAGCGCGGCGAGGAGGCGCTCGCCCTCGATCGCCTTCGCCTTTTCGGCGTTCTTCCCGGCGCCGCGCTCCTCGGGCTTCAGCTCGACGAGCTCGACGCGGATCTCGGGCGGCATGCGGCGCGCGTATTCGTTGAAGCCTTCCTGGATCCATGCCGGCATCTTGTGGCCCACGGACAGGATCGTGACGCGCATCGCGCTCTTCAGCTCGCCTTGCGGCGAAGCGGCTTCCTTGGCGCGGGCTTGGCCTTCTTCCGGGTGCGGCGGGCCTCGCGCCGCGGTTGCTTCACCGGCGCGGTCGAGCTCACGACCGCGTCGAACTTGCCGTCGGCCCAGAGCTCCTCCAGGTTGTAGTACTGGCGCACCGCCGGCTGCATCACGTGGGTGACGATGTCCCCGGCGTCCACCAGGACCCATTCGCCCGAGTCCTCCCCCTCGACGCCGATGATGTGCGCCCCGGATTCCTTGAGCTTGTCGCGCACGTGCCGCGACAGCGCCTTCGTCTGGCGCGCGGAATCGGCGCTCGCGACGACGATCCAGTCGAAGATCGAGGTGATCCGGCGCACGTCGATGGCGACGATGTCGTGCGCCTTGATGTCTTCCAGCGCGGCGATGACGACCTTCTTCTTGGCGAGCGTGGTGAGGCTCTTCATCGAGTGGTGTCGGAGGCCTTGGCTTCCTGCCGGTCCTGGGCGAGGGCGTAGAGGCTGTGGGAGCGGATGAATTCCACCACCGGGTCGGGCGTGAGGTAGCGAATCGACGATCCTTCGCCGGCGAGCGCCCGGATCGCGGTCGAGGAGATGGCGAGCGGTGTCATGGCGAAGGTCATGATCTTGCCCGCGGGCGTGCCCAGCAGCTCGCGCAGGTTGAGCGTGATCCGCGGCCAGGCTTCGCGGGGGAACGCGCCCGGGCCCTTGGAAAACCATTGCGCGTCGTCGGCGCGGATGGCGATGGCGAAATGCGCGAGGTCGAAGAGCTCGGTCCAGCGATGCCATTCGTCGATCTTGGCGAACGTGTCGGAGCCGGCGAGGAAGACGAGCGAAGCCTCGGGGCCGCGCTCGCGGCGGATCTCGGTGAGCGTGTCGAATGTGTAGGTGTTGCCCTCGCGCCGCAGCTCTCTGTCGTCGATGCCGAAGCGCGCGTCGCGCGCCGTGGCGAGCTTCAACATCGTGAGGCGTTGCTCGGTAGTGGCGTGCGCGGAGCGGCCGCGATGGTACGGCAGCCCCGCGGGAAGGAACAGGACCTGGTCGAGGTGGAAGGCCTCGGCGAGCTCGGTGGCGAGCCTCAGGTGCCCGAAGTGAACCGGGTCGAAGGTGCCGCCGAAGAGGCCGATCGCCGCCAAATTAGCTACGGATATGCCCGTCGCCCAGCACGATCCACTTCTGGGACGTGAGCCCCTCGAGGCCCACGGGGCCGCGTGCGTGAAGCTTGCTGGTGGAGATGCCGATCTCGGCGCCGAGCCCGTACTCGAAGCCGTCGGCGAAGCGCGTCGAGGCGTTGACCATCACCGAGCTCGAGTCGACTTCCTTGAGGAAGCGCTGCGCGCGAGTCCAGTCCTCGGTCACGATCGCGTCGGTGTGCTGCGAGCCGTATTTCGCGATGTGCGCGATGGCCTCGTCCAGCCCCGGCAGCGTGGCGATCGAGACGATCGGCGCGAGGTACTCGGTATAGAAATCCTCCTCGGCGGCGGCCTTGGTGCCCTTCACGCCGGCCTTCTTCAGGATCTCGCGCGATTCGGGGCAGCAGCGCATCTCCACGCCCTTGGCGGCGTAGATGCGCCCGATCTCCGGCAGCACCTTGGGCGCGATCGCCTGCGCGACGAGCAATGTCTCCATCGTGTTGCAGGTGCCGTAGCGCTGCGTCTTGGAATTGTCGGCGATCGCGACCGCCTTCGCCGCATCGGCGCGATCGTCGATGTAGACGTGGCAGACGCCGTCGAGATGCTTGATCACCGGAACGCGCGCTTGCGCGGCGATCGCCTCGATCAGGCCCTTGCCGCCGCGCGGCACCACCGCGTCGATGAACCTCTCGAGGGTGACGAGCTCGCCCACGACGGCGCGGTCGGTGGTCTCGACGAGCTGGATCGCTTCCGCGGGCAGCCCCGCCGCCTTGAGCCCGGCCGCGAGGCACGCCGCGATGGCGCGATTCGACTTCAGCGCCTCGCTGCCGCCGCGCAGGATGCACGCGTTGCCCGACTTCAAGCACAGCCCGCCGGCATCCGCGGTCACGTTGGGACGGGATTCGTAGATGATCGCGATCACCCCCAGCGGCACGCGCATGCGTCCCACCTGGATGCCCGAGGGGCGATAGGCGAGCGAGCTCACTTCGCCCACCGGGTCGGGAAGCTTGGCCACCTCGCGCAGCCCCGCGGCCATCGCCTCGATCGCCTTCGCGGTGAGCGCCAGGCGGTCGATGAAGGCGTCGTCGCGGCCTTCCGAGCGCGCGGCCTTCACGTCCTGCGCGTTGGCCGCGAGGATCGCCTTCTCGCGATCGACGAGCGACTCGGCCGCCGCTTCGAGCGCGCGGTTTTTCGCCGCGGTCGTGGCGCGCGCAAGGGCCCGGCTCGCCACGCGCGCCGACTCGCCCATGGCATGCACCATGGCGCGCAGGTCGGCGTTTGCGTTCAAATCGTTAGGCATCTTGTGGTCAGGCGGCGGCATCTTCGAATACCTGCCGCCCCGCGATTCCCAGCGCCAGCTCCACGACGCTGTCCCACGGGTCGGCGGTCTCGACGCCTTTAATCATGCGGTCGATCCGGTGGGCCCGCAAGAGTTCCCGGTCGAAGGACGCCACGCCGTGCCGTTTGGCTGTGCGGCTCAACGCCTGGAGGCGATCGGGCGGCAAGAATCGCCGCGGGCGCTGTCCGGCGGCGATCGCCATCAGCAGGCGCAATTCCTCGCTCAACGTCCAGAGAAGCAGGGGAAGCGGTTCCCCCTCGGCCTTGAGCGAGGCCACCACGCGCACGACGCGCGCGGGGTCATCGGCATGGATCGCGTCGATGAGGGCGTCGCGCTCGAAACGCGAGACGTCGGTCACCGCCTCGCGAATCGCCGCGAGCGTGATCGCGCCGCGCGGCAGGAGGAGGGCCAGCTTCTCCACTTCCTGCTTCGCCGCGAGGAGATTGCCTTCGACGCGATCGGCGAGCCACTCGAGCGTCTCGACCGAAGCGCTCTGCTGCTGGCGCGCCAGGCGCTCGGCCAGCCAGTCGGGAAGCTCGTCGCGGGTGACCGCTTTCGCCTCGACGACCGTGCCGGCGCGCTCGAGCGCTGCGAACCACTGCGCCTTCAGTTGCTGCCAGTCGAGCTCGGGAAGGATCACGAGGCCCACAGTGTCGCTACTTAAGTTGGCGCACCATGCCTCGATCGCGCGCGCGCCCTCGGTGCCGGGCTTGCCCGTGGGGACGCGCAGCTCCACCAGGCGCTTCGAGGCGAAGAGCGAGAGGTTGGCGCTGCCGGCGAGGAGGCGGTTCCAGTCCGCGCCCGGCTCGGCGAAGAACACCTCGCGCTCGGTGCACCCCGCCTTGCGCGCCGCCTCGCGGATGCGGTCGGCCGCCTCGAGCGCCAGCAGCGCTTCGGCGCCGTGCACCACGTATAGCGTGTCGAGCCCCTTCTTCAGGTGCGGCTCGAGCTGGCGCGTTCCGATCTTCATCGCTAGAGCTCGCGCTTCATCGCGGCGACGTGCCGCAGGATCTGGCGCGCGAGGTCCTGCTGCATGTCCTTGTAGAGAAGCTGCTCTTCGGCTTCCTTCGCCGTGGGCGCGGTCTCGCTATAGGTGATGAGGCGCCGCGTCTCGATCTCGGTGGGCGGGATGACGGGCTCCTCGCGGCCCGGCACGAGGAGCTCGTAGCGCACGACCAGGCGCAGCTGGAACTCGAAGACGCGCCCCGTGCCGGTGAGCGTGAACACGGTCTTCTCGCGCGCCTCGCTCAGGAACTTCAGGTGCGCCTCGGCTTCGGCCGGCGCAGTCACGAGCCGAGTCGGCCCCGTGGCGAGCGTGCGGCGCACCTCGGTGTGCACCGTGGAAGGCTTGTCGGCCGAGGTGTAGAGCTTCTTGATTCCGACCTCGGGATCTCCGCGCAGCTGGAACCCGCAGCTCGCGAGGAAGATGGCGGCGGCCGCGAACGCGATTGCCTTAGACGACGACATTGACCAGGCGGCCGGGAACGACCACCACCTTCTTCGCCTTCTGCCCGCCCGCGAATTTCTGCACCGCCTCGTGGGACATGACCGCGGCGGTGATCTCTTCGCGGCTCGCCGAGGCGGAAACGTGCAGGTGCCCGCGCAGCTTGCCGTTCACCTGGATCACGAGCTCGATCGAATCCTGCACCAGCGCGGCCTTGTCGACCGAGGGCCAGGGCTGGTCGATGAGGCGCGTGCCCGGCCGCAATTCCCTCCAGAGCGCGGTGGCGATGTGCGGAACGATGGGCGAGAGGAGCAGCACCGCATCCTCGAGCACCTCCTGCGCCACCGAACGCGCGACGGGGCTGCGGTCCTGCACGCCGGTGTACAGGTTCAGCATCTCGCGCACCGCGGCAACCGCCGTATTGAATTGCAGGCGGCGCCCGTAGTCGTCCGCCACCTTCTCGATCGCCTTGTGGAGCTTGAAGCGCAATTCCTTGAGCTCCGGGGACAGATCACTACTCGACGGCGGATGTGCTCTGTCCCCTTCAGCCTCCCTCTCCCCTGGGAGAGGGCCGGGGAGAGGGTAAGGCGGCACGGTCCCTGCGCTTACGTGCTCATGCACCAACGTCCAGAGCCGGCGCAGGAAGCGCGCGGCGCCGTCGACGGCCTTGTCCGACCAAAGTACCGTATCGGTCGGGGGGCTGGCTTCCATCACATACAGGCGCGCGGTATCGGCGCCGTAGCGCTCGATCATGTCCTGTGGGTCCACGCCGTTGTGCTTGGACTTCGACATCGTTCCGATGCCTTCGTAGTCGACGGGCAGCCCGTCGCTCTTGAGCCTCGCCGCGGTGATCTTTCCCTCGCCATCGGTCATCGTCTCGACCTCGTCCGGCGCGAAATACTCCACGCCCCCTTTTTCGGTGCGGCGCGAGAAGATGTGGTTCAGCACCATCCCCGGGGTGAGCAGGTTGGCGAACGGCTCATCGACGTCGATGAGCCCCATGTCGCGCATGGCCTTGGTCCAGAAGCGCGCGTAGAGCAGGTGCAGGATCGCATGTTCGATCCCGCCGACGTACTGGTCGACGGGCATCCAGTGCGCGGCCCGATCGGTGTCGACCATGCGTGCCGCGTCCTGAGGGTTCAAGAACCGCAGGTAGTACCAGGAGGAGTCGACGAAGGTGTCCATCGTGTCGGTCTCGCGGCGCGCGGGGCCGCCGCAGCGGGGACAGTTGGTCTTGACGAAAGCCTCCGACTTCTCCAGCGGGTTCCCCTCGGCGCCTCGGAACGCGACGTCCTCGGGCAGCAGGACCGGCAGGTCTTCGTCGCGCACCGGCACGACGCCGCAGGCCGGGCAGTGCACTGCGGGAATGGGCGTGCCCCAGTAAC
>JBGOST010000115.1:0-6900 GCA_041476125.1 Usitatibacter sp.
ATCCACGCCGCTCGCGTAGAAATCGATCGCCTTGCGCTGCGGCGAGCCGCGCGGTGGCACCGGTTGCGCGCGCGCGTATTCGAGCGCGGCGATGAGCGCGCGCATGTTGCCCTCGACCACCGAGTCGAAGGCGCCCCAGCGCGACTGGTCGTCGGGAATCGCCGTGGCTTCGATCCAGCGCCGGTTGGCGTATTGGTAGAAGTCGGCGCAGGGATCGACACCGCGGTCGAGCCCCTCGACGTCGAGCAGGGGGAAGGCGGAGCCGGAGCAAAGGGCGAGCATTCCGGCCAGGAGGGCACGAGAAGGAAAGCGCTTCATGGGAGAGGGCGGACGCGGGAGAAGGTGCGATTCTATCCCGCACGGTATAATTTTTGCCTGCATGCGTATCCTCCTCTCGAACGACGACGGCTATTTCGCACCTGGACTCGCCGCGCTCGCCGAGGGCCTCGCTTCGCTGGGGGAGATCACGGTCGTCGCACCGGAGCGCGATCGCAGTGGAGCTTCCAATTCGCTCACCCTCGACCGGCCGCTGATGTTGAGCCGCGCCCACAACGGCTACCACTACGTGAACGGCACTCCGACCGACTGCGTCCACATGGCGGTGACGGGCATGCTCGACTTCGAGCCCGACGTGATCGTCTCGGGAATCAACTCCGGCTCGAACATGGGCGACGACACCCTCTACTCGGGAACGGTCGCCGCGGCCACGGAAGGCTATCTCCTCGGCATCCCCTCGATCGCGATGTCGCTGGTGGGCAAGGAGTTCGAGCACTACGCCACCGCCGCGCGCGTGGCGCGAGAGCTGGTGCAGCGCCTCGCGCGGGCGCCGTTCGGCGCGCCGGTCCTTCTCAACGTGAACGTGCCCGACGTGCCCTACGAGGCGCTCGCGGGCATCGAGGTCACGCGCCTGGGCCGGCGCCACAAGGCGCAGCCGGTGGTCGCGGGAAAGAACCCGCGCGGAGAGACCGTCTATTGGGTCGGCCAAGCGGGCGCGGCGCGCGAGGCGGGGCCGGGGACCGACTTCAACGCGCTCGAGCGCGGCGCGGTGTCGGTGACTCCGCTGCAGGTAGACCTCACCCACGGCAGCCAGATTCCGCTCATTTCCGCGTGGATCGCGAAATGAACGGCATCGGCATGACCTCCGAACGCACGCGGCTGCGCATGATCGATGCGTTGCGTTCCGAGGGCATCAACGACGAGCGCGTCCTCGCGGCGATGACCGAGATTGCGCGCCACCAGTTCGTCGACGAGGGCATCGCCTCGCGCGCCTACGAGGACGTGGCGCTGCCCATCGGCCAGGGCCAGACCATTTCCAGCCCGACGATCGTCGCGCTCATGACGCAGCTCCTGCTCGAGGTGAAGCCGATGGACAAGGTGCTCGAAATCGGCACGGGTTGCGGCTACCAGACCGCGGTGCTGGCGAAGCTCGTGAAAGAGGTCTATACGCTCGAGCGCATCGCCCCGCTCATGGACAAGGCGCGGCGCCACCTGCGCGACCTGCGCGTCTACAACGTCCGCTACAAGCACGTCGACGGGCACGGGGGCTACCCGGAGGCCGCGCCCTTCCACGGCATCCTCATGACGGCGTCAGCGACCCACGTGCCCGATGCGTTGAAGCAGCAGCTCGCCGTGGGCGGGCGCATGGTCCTGCCGGTGGGAACCGATGACCAATGGCTCTACGTGATCGATCGCAATGCGAGCGGCTTCAGCGAGAAGCGCTGCGCGGCCGTGCGCTTCGTTCCGCTCATGCCGGGGCTCGCATGAGGCGCCTCGCCGCGATCGTGCTGGTCATCCTCGTTGCCGGCTGCGCCGCGCGCCGGCCCGCGCCCGTGGTCGAGCGAACCCCGCTTCCGACGCCGCCGAGCGCAGTCGAGGCGCCGCCCGAGACGCCGGCGGAAAAGCCCATCCCCACGCATACCGTGAAGCGCGGCGACACGCTGGTGAGCATCGCGTTGCAATACGGCGTCGATTACCGCGAGCTCGCCGCGTGGAACAACATCACCAATCCCAATCGCATCGAGATCGGGCAGGTGCTCGTGCTGGCCGCGCCCGCGGGCATGCCGCCGCTCGCCACGCCGCTCGCCACGCCGCTGGTGCAGGCGGGCCCGCCCATCGAGGCGCGGCCCCTGGCGAACACGCCGTTGGCCAAGGTCGAGCCGCGTGCGACGAAGGTCCCGTTCACCGACAGGGCGCTCGCGCAGATGACCGCGGCCGAAGGCGGCACATCGCCGGTGGCTCCGGAGCCGCCCGCGCCCACGGTGCAGCCCCCGTCCCCGCCCGTTGCGGAGCCCGAGAAACCCGCCGGGACCGATGGCGAGGATGTCGACTGGATGTGGCCGATCAAGGGCAAGGTCCTCGCGAACTTCACGGAGGCGAGCAAGGGCGTGGACATCGGCGGGCGCAAGGGCGCTGCCGTGCTCGCGGCCGCGGGCGGGCGCGTCGTCTACGCGGGGACGGGGCTGCGCGGCTACGGCAAGCTCGTCATCATCAAGCACAACAACACTTGGCTATCGGCCTACGCGCACAACGACAACATCCTGGTGAAGGAACAGCAGGACGTTCGCAAGGGCCAGAAGATCGCGGAGATGGGCTCGAGCGACGCCGACCAGGTGAAGCTGCACTTCGAAGTCCGCCGCAACGGCAAGCCCGTCGATCCCGCCAAGGTCCTACCGGGGATGTAGCGCCTCGCGCAGCGAACCCATGGCCCCGCTCCAATCGAGCGCGGGCGTCTGCCGGTGGACCTTCGCGCGCGGGAACCACGGCGAGCGCGGGCCATCGAGCCCCCAGCGCCACTCGGGGGGATGTGGAATGAGGACCTGCATCGATCCTCCCAGTGCGGCGTGCAAATGGACGTTCGCGTTGCTCACGCCGACGTAGCCGCTCGCGAGCGACAGCAGCGCCAGCATGTCCTCCAGGTCGCCGTTCGCCTCGCTGCGGTCGTGCACGGGTGCGCCGATCGCCTGCGCGAGCGCCTCGCGCTCGCCCTCGCGCGGCAGGCGCTGCACCGAGATCCAGGTGGCGTCGATGCCGCGCAGCGCCGCGCCCAGCGTTTCCAGGTCGATCTCCTTCAACTGCGTGCGTGCCGGTCCCGTCGAAGCCACGCCGCCTCGCCATGTGATCGCCATGCGGGGCTTCGGGCCGAGGGCCTCCAGCCACGCCCTGGCGCGCGCCAAGCGTCCCTCATCGGGCGTGAGCGCGAGCGGAGGAGGAAAACGCGCCGGATCGCTCGCTTCGAGGAGCCACGGCAGGTCGCCGAGGTAAAGCACCTCGCCCGCCGGCGCGGTCGATTCACCGCCAACGAGCCCCAGCGCGAAGAGCCCGGTGCGGCCCAGCATCGAATGCAGGCGAGAGTCCCCCTGGAAGGCGAGCTGCGCGCCGCGCCGTACCAGCTCGGGCGCGAACCGCAGGAAGAAGAGGATGTCGCCGAGCCCCTGTTCGGCGCGCAGCACGAAGCGCCGTGCGTCGAGCGAGGCGGGGAGTGGCGTGGCCGCGGGATCCGGTGGAACGTTGCTCAGTCCCTGGGCGAAGAGGCGCCAGCGGTATTGCGCCCAGGCTTCGGAGAAATGTCCCTGGGTCGCAAGGGCGCGCGCGAGGTTCTGGCGCGCCGCGGCGAAGCGCGGCTCGCGTGCGATCGCATCATGGTAGGCCGTCACCGCCTCGTCCCAGCGGCCCGCGGCTTCCAAAGCGAGCCCGAGGTTGTTGTGCGCCTCGAACCAGGCCGGATCCACCGAGAGCGCGGTGCGAAACGAAGCGATCGCCTCTTCGGGGCGCCGCGTGTCACGCAGCAGCAGGCCGAGGTTGTTGTGGAAATCGGGGATGGCGGCATTGGTGGCGATCGCGGAGCGCATCCGGCTCTCCGCCTCCGCGAGGTTGCCGCGGTGCCACGCGACGAGCCCGAGATAGTGTGTGGCGATCGCGTTTCCCGGCTCGCGCGAGAGGACCTCCTGGTAGCTTCGCTCGGCCTCGTCGACGTGGCCCTGCTGGTGCGCGGCGAGCGCGCGCTGGATCAGGACATCGACGCCGGAACCCGGCTCGGCGAGGCGGCCGTGGCATTCCTTGTAGCGCTTGCCGCTGCCGCACGGGCAGGGGTCGTTGCGGCGGACGGGGACGGTGCTCACGCGGCCCGGAAGTCCCTCACCCTGCGCGCGAGCTCGCGCAGCTCGTCGCGCGACGCTCCCGCGCCGTAGCGCGCTTCCACGTAGCGCCGGGTGATCTCTTCGGCCATCTCGGCGCAGCGCGGGCGTTCCGTCTTCACGCGCGAGAGGTAGTCGACCGGGCCCTCGTGGGGGGCGCGGGCCACGCCGGCTGCGGCCAGCTTGGCGCAGAAGCGATTCCACGCGACGAGGGAAGCCTCGCGGCGCGGCGGACGATCGCGCACCAGCAGCCCGAGCGTCACCGCCCCGCCCACGAGGAACGTCGCCATGAGCAGCCAAGCGCCGAGCGTGCGCCAGTCGACCGACGGAAAGCCCAGCCGCGAGAAGAACTGGCGCTGGCGATCGACGTTGTAGCCCACGACCCATTGGTCCCATTGGCTGTTCATCATCTGCCACGCGTTGCGCAGGTTGGCGAGGATGTGCAGGGGATCGGCGGCGATGAGCGCGGAGTACACGCCGATCGGCCCCAGCGCGGCGTTCACGCCGCCCTCCACGCGCAGCGGAGAGACCGCGGCGGTCGGATCCACGCGCACCCAGCCTTCTTCGGCGACCCAGATCTCGGTCCACGCGTGCGCGTCGGCCTGGCGCACGATGAGCTCGTTGTTGAGGGGATTCACTTCGCCGCCCTGGTAACCGGTGACCACGCGCGTCGGCACGCCCGCGGCACGCATGAGCAGCGCGAAGGTCCCGGCGTAGTGCTCGCAGAAGCCGCGCTTGGACTCGAAGAGGAAATCGTCGTAGGGATTGCGCGGGTCGAGGATCGGCGGCTCGAGCGTGTAGGTGAACTCGCGGTTGAAATGCTGGAAGGCGATGGCAAGGAGGGCCCGCGGGTCCTTCGCGGCGTCGCGGCCCCACTGCCGGCCGAGGGCGACGGTGCGCGGGTTGCGCTCGGGATCGAATTCGAGCGCCTGCCGGAGCGAGGCGGCGGAAGGGCGCTGGCCGTACTTGTAGTCGAGGTACGAGCTCATCTCGTAGCGAATGCGCTCGGTCACGAGGCGATGGCTGCGCAGCTGCAGGTCGCCCATCAGCACCGATCCGGGAGGCAGCGAGGCAGGGACGTCGAGCGCGAAGAGCCACGTCTTGTTGTGCGGCTCGAGCGTGACGGTGTAGCCCTGCGAGCGTTCGCGCCGCGCGTAGTCGGTCCTCTCCGGCCGGATCGTCTGCGGCATGCGCCAGGTCGTGCCGTCGAAATCGACCAGCACCGGGCCGCGCCAATAGAGCGTGGAGAACGGCGGGCGGTCGCCGTCGAACTGCACGCGGAAGGCGATCGCGTCGGACTTGATGATGTTGGCGATGTTGCCGGGCGACATCGTCTCCGAGAGCCCGGTGCTTCCGGAGCGCGTGTCCTGCGGCAACGCCCACAGCGGCCCCTGGGCGCGCGGGAAGAGGATGAAGAACGCGACCATGAGCGGGAGCGCCTGCACCAGGAGGGCGCCCGCGGGGCGCAGCCGCTCCACGAGGCCCGGCGGCTTGCCGCCGATGCGGTTGAAGCCGACCATCGTCGCGATGAAGATCCACACGCACGCGAGCATGTAGAGCCCGAGCGGGATCGACTGCGAGAAGAGGAAGTTCGTCATCACGAGGAAGAAGCCGAGATAGATGCTCAGCACCACCTCGCGCTGCGTGCGCATCTCGAGGAGCTTCAACGCCGCCATCACGATGAGGAGCGTCACGCCGGCCTCGCGCCCCATGATGCGTCCGTAGCTGAAGTACGTCCCGGTCGTTGCGGCGATGGTGAGCGCGATGACCACGATGCGCGACGGAAAGTGCATCGCCGCCCACGCGATCCATGCTCGCCACAGCACCACCGCCAGGCAGAAGAATCCCACCCACGGCGGAAGCCGCGGAATGTGGGGCGCGACCACGAAGACCATCGCGGCCAGCAGCCACAGGACGTTGCGCACGTCGAGGTGCGGAGAGGCGGAGGGGGCGCTCATGACGCGCCGGGATCCTGGAAGAGCGCGAGAGCCTCGAGGCAGCGCGCGCGGTGCATGTCGCCGCGGCTGGGCGGGATGACCGTGCCGGGAATGCGCAGGCCGTAGCTCTGGCCGTAGCGGTCGGCCTGCAGCACCCAGTGGGCCAGCACGCAGAGGCGCGCTTCCAAGTCGCTCGCGTGCGCTTCTTCCCAGTCGAGCCACAGCTCGCTCGAGGCGGTGGCGCTGAATTCCTTGCTGAGCAACCCCTGCTCGCGCGCCAAGGCCTTCCACGCGATCAGCTTGGGCGCGTCCCCGGCGCGATACGAGCGCAGCATGTTGAATTCCTCGTCCCCGGCGATCGGAATGCCTTCCTCGGTGGCGCCGCGCGATTGCGCGGGCGGCGTGCCGGCGAGCGGATCGGGCTTGGGATAGACGATCACGCTCAAGTTGAACTCGACGTACGACCACGCGTGGAAGAAACCGACGGGGTAGCGGGTGAAGACCTCGAGGCGGCCGCAGCGCGCGAGCCCGCGCCGCGGCGTCGAAAGCGGCAGCGCGATGGCCGCCGTCTCATGCGGGACGATATCGGAATAGACCGGCTCCTCGCCGCGGCGGCGCACCGCGATCGCGAAGCGGGTCTGCGAGGGGGTCTCGACGGTGATGCCGAAATGCGCGGTCTCGCCGGCGAACACCGGATCGCAGCGGCCCGGGCGCAGCTTGAGGTGGGCGAGGTTGCGCCAGGTGTGCAGCATCGCCACGCCCGCCATGCTCGCCAGCAGGAACGTGAGCACGAAGCCGAGCGAAAGCGTGTAGTTGATCGAGGCGAGCAG
>JBGOST010000116.1:0-6893 GCA_041476125.1 Usitatibacter sp.
AATGGGTCCAGTCCTACGAGATCAACGTGGGGCTGCTGTCGTCGATCTTCCAGGCGCTCGGCAAGCACTTTCCCGACTACGCGATCTACGGGGGCGGCAAGAGCGGCGACCTCTTCGTCGTCGCCACACCCGCGGGCAAGCTGCCGCCGCTGACGGCCGACGTCTTCTCGATTCCCGGAGTCGCGGCCGATCTCGCACGCCTCGGCTACCGCGATCTCGGCGACTTGAGCGCGCTGCGAATCGGCGGAAGGAAAGCGCTCGAGCCGCTCTTCCGGCACACCGGCTTTCCCGCCAACTCGGACTTCTTCCCGGTGATCGACCAGAGGGCGCCGCGCTCGCGCTTCAAGAATGAAAGCGCGGAAGACGTGCGGCGCATGCGCGACGCGCTGACCCCTTTTCTCGCGCTCCTCGACGCCGAGTCGCGCACGCCGCTGGCACGCATCCAGGCCGCCGGAAAGAACCGCCCGGTGCGTATCGATCGCGCAGTGACGGGCGCCGAGGCGATCGGCATTTTCCTCGGCGGGGCGGCGGAGCACGCCGGCACGCTTTCACCGGAATTGCGCCGCTCCGCACTCCTGGCGCGCGGCCTTCTCGACAACTGCGGCGGCGCGAAAGACGCGTGGATCGAGGCCTTGAGCGACATCGTTCGCGCCGCCAGTCCCTACCTCGAGCGCCAGGATGTGGCCGTGGTCTTCGAGCGCGTCCAGGCCTCGCGCTGCTGGAAATCGCTCGACGAGACGGCACGCGACCGCGTGAAGCTGCTCCAGGCCGTCAACGATCGCGACGCCGAGGCGATGGCCACGCTCGCCTCGAGCCTGCTGCAGCGCAAGGCCGCCACCTCGGATGCCGAGCGCGCCTTCCACCTGCATGCGGCGATGGCGGGGCATCTCGCGAAGGGGCGCGACAGCGAAGCGCGCATCGTCGCGGAACGCTATTTTCCGATCCTCGGTCCCGCCGATCGCGAAGCGCTCACGATGCACTTGCTGGTGGCGCACGCGCTCGCCCGCACGCGAGATCGCGCGCCGTGACCAAAAGCGTCACTTTTTGGCCGGATCGTGATCCTGGGTGCCGGGGCCGTTTCCGCCCTTGATATCTTCGTTACGTCGGTCGCGGAGCCGGCCCGCACCACCCCCCGGCCACCCCTACTAACTCCTTGAAATAGCGTAAGTATTCTTCCTGGCAGGAGAGTGTTACAGATGGCATTTCGGCGCCGGGCGGAGTGGAGCATGTGGCACAGCCGTTGCATATACCGTGTCGCACGCAAGATTAGTGATGCCCGTTTTTCCACCACCAGGAGAGTCCATTGAAGAAAGTCCAGCAAGGCTTCACCCTGATCGAACTGATGATCGTTGTCGCGATCATCGGTATCTTGGCCGCGATTGCTATTCCGGCCTATCAGGACTTCACCATCCGTTCCAAGGTAACCGAGCTGATCAACGCCGCCGGCGTCTGCAAGACGTCCGTCGCTGAGTACTATCAGGCCAAGGGCACGTTCCCTGGCGCGGCTGATTCGGGCTGCTCGACTGTCGGCACCGCGAATTCGGCGCCGCCGGTGGTTGCTGCCGGTACGGGTGTCATCAGTGTCGACGCGGCCGGTGGATTGGCCACTCAGCTCACGGGTAACGCCAGCGGCACGCTGCTCACCTACACGCCAGTGTTGGCGGGTGGCGCGGGCTCGGCCATCACCGCGTGGGATTGCAAGACCGGCACGACGATCACGGCGAAGTACCTGCCCGCGACCTGCCGTTAATGCAATAGTCATCTCGTAATGGGAAGCGGGCCGCCAAAAGCGGCCCGTTTTCTTTTGTGCCCTTCCCGCCGCCATAATCGCTTCCGATGGCCCGCCTCTCCTTTCGCAATCGTCGCGCCGCGAGCTCGGCGCATTTCGCGCTCGTCGCCGCCGTCCTTGCCGGTGTCTTCTTCCTCGCCTACGCGTGGTGGTATCCGATGGGGCTGTTCATGAGCGCCCGCGGGTTCGACCTCTTCGTGCTCATCGCCGCCACCAATCTCGTCGTGGGGCCGCTGCTCACGTTCATCGTGTACGTCCCGGGCAAGAAGGGCCTCGCCTTCGATCTCGTCGTCATCGGCGCGCTCCAGGCCGCCGCGCTCGCCTACGGCCTGTACGTCCTGCACGAATCGCGGCCCGTGTTCCTGGTCTTCGTCAAGGACCGCTTCGAGCTGGTGCGCGCCAACGGCATTCCGCAGCCGCACCTAGAGCGCGCCCGCGCCACGCCATACGGGGAGCTTCCGATCGACGGCCCGCGCCTGGTAGGGGCCCTCTTGCCTCTCGACCCCGCCGAGCGCCAGCGGATCGTGATCGCAACGATCACCACGATCGGGCTGGACCTGCATCACTACCCACACCTCTATGTTCCCTACGACAGCGTGCGCGGCGAGGCGCGCGCGCGCGCGGCACCACTGTCGCGGCTGCGCGAGCTCAACCCCGGCGCTTCACGCGACATCGACCGGCTGGTTGCGGCAACCGGGCGGCCCGAAGCCGCCCTCGGCTTTCTCCCCATGCGCGCCGGCAAGACCGACCTTGCTGCGATAATCGACCTCAAGTCCGCCGATCTCCTTCACGTCGCAGCCCTTCGACCCTGGACCCTTCAATGAGAAGAAAAACCGATCCCGTCCTCATCCTCTTCTTCATCTCCGGATTCAGCGGGCTCATCTACGAGTCGGTCTGGTCGCACTACCTCAAGATCTTCGTCGGCCACGCCGCCTACGCGCAGACGCTCGTGCTCACGGTCTTCATCGGCGGGCTCGCGGTGGGCTCGTGGCTGTGCGCGCGGGTCGCCGAGCGGGTCGTGAACCCGCTGCGCTTCTACGCGATCGTCGAGGGCGTGATCGGCATCATCGCGCTCGCGTTCCATGCGATCTTCGTGGCCGCGACCAACTGGGGCTACGACTGGCTGCTGCCGGCGACCTGCGACCAGGCGAGCACGGTGTGCTTCGGCCAATGGGCGCTTGCCGTGCTGTTGCTGGCGCCGCAGTCGATCCTCCTCGGCACCACGTTCCCGCTGGTGGTCTCCGCGGTGCTGCGGCTCGAGGAGGGCCAGACCGGCGAGCAGGTCGCCGCCCTCTATTTCCTCAACAGCTTCGGGGCGGTGCTGGGCGTGCTTGCCTCGGCATTCGTGCTCATTCCGGCGGTCGGGCTGCCGGGAACATTGACCACCGCCGGGTCGATCAACGTCGGCATCGCGATCGTCGCCTTCATGCTCTCGAAGACGCCGCCTTCAGCCCTCGTGGTCACGCCGGAACCCGTGGTCTCGCAAGACCCCCTCGGGCGCCGGCTCCTGGTGCTGCTCCTCGCCACGGCGTTGCTCACCGGGCTCTCGTCCTTCATCTACGAGATCGTCTGGATCCGCATGTTGAGCTTCGTGCTCGGCGCCTCGACGCATTCCTTCGAGATCATGCTGGCGAGCTTCATCCTGGGACTCGCGCTCGGCGGGCTCTGGATCCGCCAGCGCATCGACATGATTCCGGACGCGGTGCGCTTTCTCGCCATCGTGCAGCTCGCGATGGGGGTCGCCGCGGCCGGCACGCTCGCGGTCTACAACGGCTCCTTCGACCTGATGGCGTGGATCCTCTCCTCGGTCTCGCGCAACGAAGGCGGGTTCCTGCTGTTCAACCTGAGCTCGACCGCGATCGCGCTGCTGGTGATGCTGCCCGCGACCTTCTGTGCCGGCATGACGCTTCCGCTCATCACGTATCGGCTCCTGCGCTCGCCGTCCGGAGAACGCTCCATCGGCATGGTGTACGCGGTCAATACCCTCGGAGCGCTCCTGGGTGTCGCGATCGCCGTGCACCTGCTCCTCGAATCGGTCGGCCTGCGCTGGACGCTCGTGGCCGGTGCCGCGATCGACGTGGCCCTGGGGGCCGTGCTCCTCATGGCCGCACCCGGCGCGCGCGCTTCGCGTTCGCGCATTCCGGTGCCCGCCCTCGTGGGCGTCGCCGCGCTGGTGGTGGTCGCGATCTTCTTCGACATCGACCCGCGGCGCTCGGCCTCGGGTGTCTTCCGCAACGGAGTCGCGAAGCTCGCGCCCAACGAGATCGTGCTTTTCCACCGCGACGGCAAGACGGCGAGCGTGGACGTGCTGCAGAACCCGCGCACCCTCTCCATCCGCACCAACGGCAAGCCCGACGCGGCCATCGCCACGGGAGAAGCGCGGCTGCCCACCGGGGACGAGTTCACGATGGCGCTGCTCGCGGTGTTGCCGCTCGGCCACCGCCCGGATGCGCAGACCGCGGCCATCATCGGCTTCGGTTCCGGGATGTCGACGGCGATAATGCTCGGCTCTCCCAACATCAAGCGCGTGGACACCATCGAGATCGAGCCGGCGATGGTCGAGGGTGCGCGCAAGTTCCGTCCCATCGTCGAGCGCGCCTACACCGATCCGCGCAGCCGCATCGTGATCGACGACGCGAAGTCGTTCTTCGCGCGCGGGCGCGGCGAGCGCTACGACATCGTCGTCTCGGAGCCCTCCAATCCGTGGGTGAGCGGTGTGGCCTCGCTCTTTTCCGAGGAGTTCTACCGGCGCGTTTCGACCTACATGAACGACGGCGCGGTCCTCGCGCAATGGCTGCACACCTACGAGATGGATTCCGAGACGCTCGCCTCGATCCTCGTCGCGGTGTCGAAGACCTTCCCCGACTTCCTCGTCTACTCGTCGATCGACTCGGACGTGGTCCTGGTGGCGCGCAAGGGCGGCGCGCCCGGGCGGTTCGACGCAACCGTCCTGCAATGGCCGGGGTTGCAGCCGGTGCTCACGCGCCTGAAGCTCACCGATGCCGAGGTCGTGCGGCGGCGCGCGGTCGCAAGCTGGCTCACGCTCGGGCCCTATTTCAGCGGCTATCGCGCGCCCACCAATTCCGACTACTTCCCGTTTGTCGACCAGCGTGCGGGCAAGACGCGCTTCACCAGAGCGCGCGTGGACGACATGATCGAGCTGCAATCATCGCCCATACCGCTGCTCGAGATGTTCGACGGATCGTACCTCCCGGCGACCAGGCGCCAGGACGTGATCGCCACCACCATGGTCGACGTCGCTTCCACCGAGGCGTGGAAGGTTCGCGACATGGTCCTGAACGAGACCCTGATTCGCGAGGCGCAGCCGATCGACAACCCGCGCCAATCCGCCGCGCGCCTGGTGCGCCTCTGGGGCAACTGCACCTCGGATCTCACCTTCGAGCAGATGATTCCGTCGCTCACCCTGCTGGCCCAGACCACCAATCCCTACCTCGATGCGCCCACGTCGCGAGGGTTGTGGAAGTGGGTCTCGGGCTCCGCCTGCGGCAAGAAGATCTCGGCCGACGAAAGGCGTTGGGTGGAGCTCTACCAGGCGGTCGGCGACCGCAATGCCGCGGGCATGGCTTCGACCGGCAACGCCGTGCTGCAAACGCTCAAGGCAGGGCCGTCGGAGACGAGCGAGTTCGTCTTCCTGGCCACGGTCGCGGGATTGGTGTGCAGCGGCGAACCCGAGAGGGCGCGCATCCTCCTCGAGCAGGCCAACACGTGGGTGCGGCAGAACTTCCGCGTGGTCGACCAGCGCTACCTGGTCTCGACGATCAATCGCCCGCGCGATGCGGCGAACCCGCAGATCTGCCGCGGAACTTCGCGCAGCTAGCGCCCTTACCCTCTCTTCAATCGCCATCCATCGAGCCCGGGGTAAAGGCCGACCCGGGGGATTCTCGTTCCATCACAGGGGAGGGATCTCGCTACAGCAGTGCCGCTCGGACTCCTTCAACGGCGCCGATTCTGCAAACAGCGGGGCACCCCCTCTCGTCCTTTACCCCAAGGGCTCGATGGATGGCTCGTGTGGGGGCGACGAAGGGGCGCAGGCTAACGCGAACTTCAAGCGAAGAGTGCTTCCGCATCAGTCACCGGGGCCAGCGACGAAGGGGTTGCTCTCGAGAGGCCTTGCCCCGGTCGCCGCAGGATCGGAGAAGCGCCGGGAATTCGAGCGGCACTGCTGTAGCGAGATCCCTCCCCTTCGCTCGGGAGAAGAACGGCCGGGTCGAGAGCAACCCCTTCGTCGCTGGCCCCTGATGATCGCCGCGGTAAAGGGTCCCCGGCGCGATCGGCTAAAATAGTCGTCTTTTCCCGCGTTTTTCCCTGGAGCTTCCGTCAATGACTGTCCGCGTCGCCATCAATGGTTACGGCCGCATCGGCCGCAACATCCTTCGCTCCCACTACGAAGGCAACAAGAAGCACGACCTCGCGATCGTCGCCCTGAACGACCTCGGCCCGGCGGAGACCAACGCGCACCTCACGCGCTACGACACCACGCACGGCAAGTTCCCGGGGAAAGTCGATGTCGACGGCGACCACATGGTCGTGAACGGCGATCGCATCAAGGTGTTCGCGCAGCGCGATCCGGCGCAGCTTCCGTGGGCAAGCCTCGGCGTCGACGTGGTCCTCGAGAGCACCGGCTTCTTCACTTCGAAGGAAAAGGCCTCCGCGCACCTCAAGGCAGGCGCCAAGAAGGTGATCATCTCCGCGCCCGGCGGCAAGGACGTCGACGCGACCGTCGTCTTCGGCGTGAACCACAAGACACTCAAGGCCGCGCACACCGTGATCTCGAACGCCTCCTGCACCACGAACTGCTTCGTCCCCATGGTGAAGGTCCTCGACGACGCGTTCGGCGTGGAGCGTGGTCTCATGACGACGATCCACGCGTACACGGGAACGCAGGCCTTGGTCGATGGTCCCTCGAAGGACCTGCGCGAGGCTCGCGCGGCCGCGCTCAACATCATCCCGTCCTCGACCGGGGCCGCGCGCGCGACGAGCCTCGTGCTCGAGGCGATGAAGGGCAAGCTCGACGGCCAGGCCCTCCGCGTGCCCGTCGCCGACGGCTCGATCACGGATTTCACGGCGATCCTCGGGCGCGACG
>JBGOST010000117.1:0-6853 GCA_041476125.1 Usitatibacter sp.
GTAGGAGGCACGATGAACGACGAGCACCATTCCCACGATCACGATCACGATCACGGGCACGATCACGCGGCGCCCGGCGGCCACATCGATCCGGTCTGCGGAATGACGGTTGCGCCGGACTCGCCGCGGCGCTTCGACTTCGACGGCACGACGTACTTCTTCTGCAGCGACCACTGCCTGAAGAAGTTCTCGGCGGATCCGGCGAAGTACGTTGGGCCCTCTCCCCAGCCCTCTCCCACGGGAACGGGGAGAGAAACCGTAGCCCCACCCTCACCCCGGCCCTCTCCCAAGGGAGAGGGAGAAACGATTTACACCTGCCCGATGCACCCCGAGATTCGCCAGAAGGGTCCGGGGGTATGTCCGAAGTGCGGCATGGCGCTCGAGCCGGAGATGCCCAGCGCAGAGGAGGGCGAGAGCCCGGAGCTGCGCGACTTCAGCCGGCGCTTCTGGTGGACGCTGCCGCTCACGATCGTGGTCACGCCCCTGGCGATGTTCGGACACATCTGGTTCCCGGGCCTCTCCGCGGCCGCCCGAAGCTGGACCGAGCTCATTCTCGCCACGCCGGTAGTGCTGTGGGCCGGTTGGCCCTTCTTCGAGCGCTGTGTGGCCTCGATCCGCACGCGCAATCCCAACATGTGGACGTTGATCGGCATCGGCGTGGCCGCCGCCTATGTCTACAGCGTCGTGGCGACCGTCGCGCCGGGATTATTTCCCGCGGCATTCGAGGCGCATGGGCGCGTGGGAGTCTATTTCGAGGCGGCGGCGGTCATCGTGTCCCTGACACTCATGGGACAGGTGCTCGAGCTGCGGGCGCGCTCGCAGACTTCCGCGGCGATCCGCGCGCTGCTGGGTCTCGCGCCGAAGACCGCGCGGCGGCTGCGCGACGACGGCACCGAGGAGGACATCGAGCTCACGCATGTGCACGTGGGCGACCGGCTGCGCGTGCGCCCCGGTGAGAAGGTTCCGGTGGACGGCGTGGTGCTCGAAGGCCGCTCGAGCGTGGACGAGGCGATGATCACGGGCGAGCCGATGCCGGTCGAGAAGTCGGCAAACGATCGCCTCATCGGCGCCACCATCAACGGCAACGGCAGCCTGGTGATGCGCGCCGAGAAGATCGGCTCGCAGACGGTGCTCGCGCAGATCGTGCAGATGGTCGCGCAGGCGCAGCGCTCGCGCGCCCCGATGCAGCGCATGGCCGATGCCGTGTCCTATTGGTTCGTGCTTGCCGTGATCGCGGTGGCGGCGCTCACGTTCCTCGCGTGGGGATTCTTCGGTCCCGAGCCGCGCTGGATCTACGCGATGCTGAACGCGGTTTCGGTTCTCATCATCGCCTGCCCCTGCGCATTGGGCCTCGCCACGCCGATGTCGATCATGGTCGCCATGGGGCGCGGCGCCACGAGCGGAGTGCTGTTCCGCGACGCGGAGGCGATCGAGCTCCTGCGCCGGATCGATACGCTCATCGTCGACAAGACCGGCACGCTCACCGTGGGCAAGCCGGCGTTTCATTCCATCGTCGCGCAGCCGGGCTTCACCGAGAACGAGGTGCTGCGCATCGCGGCGAGCCTCGACCAGGGCAGCGAGCACCCGCTCGCCGATGCGATCGTGGCCGAGGCGCGCAAGCGCTCGCTGCCGCTGTCCAAGGCGGAGGACTTCGAATCGGCGACCGGCATCGGCGTGCGCGGCAAGGTGGATGGCCGCGCGGTGGCGCTCGGCAACACGATGCTGATGATCGACGTCGGAGCCGACGCCGCATCGCTTCGGGCCGCGTCCGAAAAGTTGCGAGCCGAGGGCGCGACCGTCGTCTTCCTCGCGGTCGAAGGCAAGCTCGCCGGCCTGGTCGCGGTCGCCGATCCGGTGAAGGAATCGACCCATGAGGCCATCGTCAAGCTGCGCGAAGCGGGGATCCGCATCGTGATGGCCACGGGCGACGGGCTCACGACCGCGAAGGCGGTCGGCGCGAAGCTCGGCATCGACGAGGTTTACGGAGAGGTGCGCCCCGCGGACAAGCTCGCGCTGGTGTCCAAGCTGCAAGCTCAGGGCCGGCGCGTGGCGATGGCCGGTGATGGAATCAACGACGCTCCGGCCCTCGCGAAGGCAGACGTGGGCATCTCCATGGGGACCGGAACCGACGTGGCCATGGCAAGCGGCAAGGTCACACTCGTGAAGGGCGACCTGCGCGGCATCCTGCGCGCGAGAGAGCTCTCCGAGGCGACGGTCGCCAACATGAAGCAGAACCTCGCCTTCGCCCTGGTTTACAACGCGCTTGGCGTGCCGATCGCCGCGGGAGTTCTCTACCCGTTCATCGGCCTGCTGCTCTCCCCGCTCATCGCCGCGGCGGCGATGAGCTTCAGCTCGGTTTCGGTGGTGACCAACGCCTTGCGCCTGCGGCGCTCCTGAAAGGGCGAGGCCAGGCGTGCGCCCTTTCTTCTTGGTTCCTGCGTTGATCGTGGCCGTTGCCACGGGCGGCTGCGGAGTCGCGATGAAGCCGCTCGCATTCCTCGCGCCCAGCCCGCCGCGCTATCAAGACGAGCCGCGCTTCGCTCCGGATCAAGTACGTCCCGCCCGATGGGCCCTGGTGCTGTCCGGCGGCTCGATGCGCGGCTTCGCCCACGTCGGGGTGCTGCGCGAGCTCGAAGCCGCGGGGTTGCGCCCCGATCTGATCGTCGGAGTGAGCTCCGGCGCCATTGTCGGCGCGCTCGCCGCATCCGGCTTGCCCGCCACTGAGCTCGAGCAAGTTTCGCTGGGGATGCGCTCGAACATCTTCAGACAGTGGACGCTTCCGTACACCGGGCTTTTCGAAGGCGAGGGAATCCATGCGTTCGTCGATTCCCATGCGCGCGGCCACAAGATCGAGGATTTTCCGGTCCGCTTCGCGGCGGTGGCCGCGGAGGCCGAAAGAGGCTGTCTTCAGATCTTCAACGCGGGCGACGCAGGCAGAGCCGCGCAGGCCTCGGCGAGCGTTCCCGTGATGCTCGCCCCTCCCGCGATCGCGGGAAAACGCTACCTCGATGGGGGGCTCGTGAGCCCCCTGCCGGTTCGCGTGGCGCGAATGCTGGGCGCCGAGCGCGTGATCGCGGTCGACGTGACGTTCGACCCCGGCGAACGGCCGTTCCTCAACATCAACGACGCTTTCTGGCGCTCGACGCTGGTGATGCACCGCGCGCTGGCGGCTATCGAGGGCGCCGAAGCCGATCTTCTCATCGCTCCGCGACTGCCGGCGGAATCTTCCATCTCGCTCGGGAACCGGGCGGCCATCATCGAATCGGGCGCCGCGGCTGTTCGCGGAGTCCTGCCGGTTTTGAAGCGCCTGATCGAGGAGCCCGGCCCGAGACGCGCATCGAGCCCTTCCGTCGCTCCCCCGATGCTCTGCCGGGCCTGAGACAGGGCAGGCCAGCCCGTTTGCCTTATCCTCTCCAGGGGGATACCATCCGTGAATGCCTAAGCACGCATTGCACCAGACCCATCCTGAGATCGCCAAGCGGCTGAAGCGCGCGGAAGGGCACCTGCGGAAGATTATCGAGATGATGGAGGCTGAGCGCCCTTGCCTTGACATCGCGCAACAGCTGCAGGCGGTGGAAAGCGCCATTATCGCCGCGAAGAAACTGCTCATTCACGACCACATCGACAATTGCCTGGAGCAAGCCGTGGGGCCTACGTCGCGACAAGACAGAGCTCCACTGGAAGCGTTCAAGGAAATCACGAAGTATCTCTGAGGAAGTTCACGTGCTTCGTTCCGCCTTGAAATGGCTCGGCTTCATTCAGGATTCGGAAAATGGCGCCCGTTCGCGAGGGCACTCCCACACGGGCGCCCATGCGCATACCCATGGCGTCATCGATCCGGGCATAGCTTCGACGCAAAGAGGCATTTGGGCGATCAAGTGGTCGTTCGTCCTTCTCGCCATCACCGCAATTCTTCAACTCGTGGCAGTGTTCGCAACCGGGAGCGTGGCGCTGCTTGCCGATACCATTCACAACGCGGGCGATGCGGCGACGGCGGTGCCGTTGTGGATCGCATTCCGGCTCGCGCAGCGCAAGCCGAGTCCGCGATTCACCTATGGCTACGGCCGCGTCGAGGATCTTGCCGGCGTCGCAATCGTCGCCATCATCCTCGCCAGCGCCGTCATTGCCGCGTATGAGTCCATTCGACGCCTCATCGATCCGCAGCCCATCGAGTACCTCGGGTGGGTGGCGATCGCGGGAATCATCGGCTTTTTGGGCAACGAGGCCGTCGCGGTGTTTCGAATCCGCGTGGGCCGGGAAATCAACAGCGCGGCGCTCATCGCGGACGGATACCACGCCCGTACCGACGGCTTTACGAGCCTCGCCGTCGTGTTGGGCGCGTTGGGTGTCTGGCTCGGCTTTCCGCTGGCCGACCCGATCATCGGGCTTCTCATCACGATCGCGATTTTCGCGATCGTGTGGCAGTCGGGAAAGGCGGTATTCAGCCGGATGCTCGATGGGGTGGACCCGGAGATCACAAAGGAGATTCGTCATGCCGCCGAACATGTGCCTGGCGTGCGCCAGGTGCTGGACGTGCGCGCCCGGTGGCTTGGGCATCGGCTTGCGGCGGAGCTCGATATCGCCATCGATCCGCAAGCGAGAGTGACCGAGGCCGACGCGATCACGACACAGTTCGAGCGCGAGATCCTCGAGCATGTTCCCGCGCTTTCGCTTGCGCGCATTCGTGCGCGCCCGCATGACCCATCGACTCACGGAACTCAGGAGAAACACCCCGACGACCATGGCAAGCATGGGCATCATCGCGCGCCGGCGCCGGTCGCGGTCGATGGGGAATCGGCTCGTGGCCTGATCGAGATCGTCGACACCGCGCAAGGCGAGCGCATGGCGTTTACCGCGATGCGGCAGGCGCCGGGCCTGCAGGCGGCGGTTGAAATCGAGCGTGAAGGCGGCCGCATTGAAGTGCTGCCCCTGGTGATCGTTTCAGGAAACCCGGCGCGATTCATGAGCACGGCGGCTCCGCAGGAGCCCCACGAATTCACGGCTCGGCTGCGATTGAGCAGCAGCAAGGGCGAGGAAGTCCTGCCCTTCAGCATGGTCGAGCCGGAAGGTCATCACTAATGGGACATGACCCCTCGCACGCGCACCAGGTCGCCGGCGGCGACGAGCTGCGACGCCGTTCCTCCCGCGTTCCCCGCCGCGAAGCCGTCCACTCCTCAAATTGACCGCGAACCCCGAAGAAGTCCTGGAGTTCTGGTTCGGGCCGCGCGATGCGCGCGGCCAGGCGCGCCCGGAGTGGTTCCGCAAGGACGACAAGTTCGACGCGGAAATCCGGCGGCGTTTCGGCGAGCTGCACGGCGCGGCCGCGCGCGGGGAGCTCGAGGCGTGGAGAGCTTCGCCCGAGCCGATGCTGGCCCTCATCGTGGTGCTCGCCCAGTTCTCGCGCAACCTCTTCCGCGCGGATGCGCGATCGTTCGCGCAGGATGCGCGCGCCCGTGAATGCGCGCGCCAGGCGCTCGCGCGCGGCGACGAGATGGGACTATTGCCGGTGCAGCGCCAGTTCCTCTACCTGCCGTTCGAGCACAGCGAGGATGCCCTCGACCAGGATCTCGCGGTCGATCGCATGCGCACGCTCGAAGCGTTCGAGGCAACGCGCGGATTGACCGAGTGGGCCGAGCGCCATCGCGTGATCATCCGCCGCTTCGGCCGCTTTCCGCACCGCAACGCGGTGCTCGGCCGCGCCTCGACTCCCGAGGAAGCCGAGTTCCTGAAGCAACCCGGCTCGGGGTTCTGACTACCTCTTCTTGGCCGCCGCGGCGATCGCCGCCGCTGTCGCCTTGGCGGTCGCCCGGTTGCGCAGCCGCGTCTTGCCGTAGCTGCCCTTGAATACCTTGCCCTTGAAGCTGCGCTTGTCGCCTTTGCCCATGGAGTCGTCCTCGCCGTCGGAAAGACCGATTATATCGGCGCGCCCCCTCAGCGCTTCGCTTCGGGCTTCTCCTCGCGCTTCGCGCGGCCCTTCGTCTGGTAGCCCTCCGGCACCTTGAAGAGGTCGGGCGCGGGCTCCGAGCGCTTGATCGCGGCGAGGCGATAGATCGATTCTCCGGTGCGCGGATCGTCGTGGCGCGAGTACACGGTCACCTGCAGGTCGGGCGAATACCAGCTCTCGGAAGTGACGTTGATCGCGTCGCGGTTGCCGATCTTCCCGGCGGGAATCGTCCATACGGTCGACTTGCCCTCGGCCTTCACGCCGTCGAATTCCTTCGTGCCGAGGCTCGCCGTCGTGCCCTTGCCCAAGTGCGCGGTGCTCTCGAAGCGCAGCGTGTTCACCCCGGGCATCGGCGGCAGCGGCGGGATCGGCGGGATCGGGGCAGCAGGCGGTGTGGGATGCGTGCCCGGAACCGGCGGCCTGGGCGGCACGGGCGGGACCGGGATGATGATCTCCTTGCTGGTGCCGTCGCCCATGCGGATCACCTGGACGCGGACCTCCTCGCGAACGCCGGGGCCGCCGTCCTTGTCCTCGATGGTGCGCACCGTGACGCGGCGGTCGCCCTTCGTCACCTCGTGCTCGATCGTCTTCTCGCGCTCGGCGCGCGGGCCGCTGCGCTGGATGCGCTCAATCGCCGTCTCGATGCGCGGGATCGTCACCGCGATCTTCGCTTCCGGCAGGAGCGTGTAGTTGGCCCGCGCCACCGGGTCGGAAATGTAGACCGAGCGCAGCTTGTCGTCGCGATAGCTCTCCTGGCGCGTGCGGCCCTCGCCGTCGCGATAGACGCGGTTCACCTTCCGGTGCGTGATCACGTTGCCGTCGGCGAGCTTCTGGTTGGACTCGGTGATGACCTCGGCGCTGTAGGGCGCGCCCTTCACGACCTTGCCGCGGCCCACGCGGTCGGAGAAC
>JBGOST010000118.1:0-6842 GCA_041476125.1 Usitatibacter sp.
CGGCTTCGATCAGGGCGGCCTGCTCACCGACGCAATCAACCAGACGCCGCACGCTGTGCTGCTGCTCGACGAGATCGAGAAGGCGCACCCGGATCTGTTCAACATCCTCTTACAAGTGATGGATCACGGCACGCTCACCGACAACAACGGCCGCAAGGCGGATTTCCGCAACGTCTGCCTCGTGATGACGACCAACGCGGGCGCCGAGGGGCTGTCGAAGAACTCCATCGGCTTCACCATGGGCAAGACCGCCGGGGACGAGATGGGCGAGATCAAGCGCATGTTCACGCCGGAATTCCGCAACCGCCTCGACGCCGTCATCTCGTTCGGCGCGCTCGACGAGCAGATCATCCTGCGCGTCGTGGACAAGTTCCTGATGCAGCTCGAGGCCCAGCTCACGGAGAAGAAGGTCGAGGCGCTCTTCACCGAAGATCTCAAGAAATACCTGGCGAAGAACGGCTTCGATCCGCAGATGGGCGCGCGCCCGATGGCGCGCCTCATCCAGGATACGGTGCGCCGTGCGCTCGCCGACGAGTTGCTTTTCGGCAGGCTTGCCAACGGCGGGCGCGTCACGATCGACATCGACGGCGAGGGTCAGGTGAAGTTCGACATCGCGCAATCCGCGCAGCAGCCGCCGGAGCCGGTGGAATCGGCGTAATCGTCGCCAACGATGTCCGGAAACGCCCGCTTCCCGGCGGGCGTTTCATTTTGGATTGCGCTATCCTCGGCGCTGCAACATCGCCAATCCGAGGGAGAACCCGATGAAAGCGCGTGCCAAGGTCCTCGTCGCGGGGCTCGCCGCAGCCGTTGCCGCGATTGCGTCCGCTCAGCAGCCCGCCCCCCCGCCCCCCAGCTTCGCCGCTCCCAACGTGAGCGAGCAAGGCGCGCGATCCATGGCGGCCACCTGCGCGGCTTGCCATGGCACGGGAGGGCGCTCTGCGAGCGGCTCGAGCGTGCCCGGACTCGCGGGCCGCCCGGCGGAGTCGACCGTCGAGGCGATGAAGGCATTCAAGGACGGCAAGCGCGAGGCGACGCTCATGCATCAGATCGCCAAGGCCTACAGCGACGCGGAGATCGCCGCGCTCGCTGCGTATTTCGCGAAGCAACCCCAGTAGCCGGGAGGATGACATGAGCATGCAACGCAGGGACTTCCTTAAGGCGGGCGCCGCCGGATTCGCCGTGAGTCTCGCGGGATGCGCGGCGATGCCGGGCGCGGCACCGAAGGCTCGCGTGGCCGTCGTGGGCGGCGGCTACGGGGGCGCCACGGCCGCCAAGTACATCCGGATGCTCGACCCCACCATTGAAGTCGTCCTGATCGAGCCCAACGAAGCTTTCGTCTCGTGCCCGATCTCCAACCTGGTGCTGGGCGGCTTCAAGTCGATGGCCGACATCACCACGCCCTACACCGGACTCGCCCGGCACGGCGTGCGCGTGGTCCGCGACACCGCGACCGCGATCGACCTCGAGAGGAAGCAGGTGCGGCTCGCGCGGGGCGATCCGGTGGGGTTCGACCGTGTCGTCGTCTCTCCCGGCATCGACTTCATGTGGGAGGCCATGCCTGCCCTGGGGTCGCTCGACGCCCAGGCGCGGCTCCTGCACGCCTGGAAGGCGGGCCCCCAGACCCTCCAGCTTCGCCGCGCGCTCGAGGCGATGCCCGACGGGGGCGTCTACGTCCTGGCGGTGCCTGAGGCCCCTTATCGCTGTCCCCCGGGCCCCTATGAGCGCGCCTGCCAGGTCGCCGCGTACTTCAAGGCGGCCAAAGGCCGCTCCAAGGTGCTTTTGCTCGACGCCAACCCGGACGTCACTTCGAAGGGACCGCTCTTCAAGCGCGCGTGGTCCGAGCTCTACAAGGACATCATCGAGTACCGTCCCAACAGCAAGGCGGTCGACGTCGATTTTCGCGCGAGCGTGGTCAAGCTCGACTTCGGCGATGTGAGAGGCGACGTTCTCAACGTGCTCCCGCCGATGAAGGCGGGTAACATCGCCGCGCCCTTCATCACGGCGAACCGACGCTGGTGCGAGGTGGACTGGCAAACCTACGAGTCGAAGGCGGCCAAGGGCGTGCACGTTCTGGGAGACTCGCTGCAGATCGCGCCGCTCATGCCCAAGTCGGCGACGATGGCCAACGGGCACGGCAAGGTGTGCGCGGCGGCGATCGTGGCGCTCATCAACAACGAGCCGCCGAATCCCTCGCCCACGCTCATCAACACCTGCTACAGCATGGTCTCGGGCAAGCACGCCGTCCACGTCGCCTCGGTGCACAAGTACGACGAGCGCGACCGCACCATGAAGGCGGTGCCGGGCTCGGGCGGCGTGTCGCCGGCCATGAGCGAGATCGAAGGCAACTACACGATGAACTGGGCGCGCAACATCTGGGCCGACACGCTGGGTTGATGGGAGCATCCGAGGCGCCGCTTCCGGCGTATACCCCGCCATGAAGCGACGCATCCTGGTGCTCTTCCCCGACGAGTGGGATCGCGCGGCCGCCGCCGACCCCCGCTACCGGGACCGGTTCGAGTTCTTCTACGAAGGATTCGACCTCTTCAGCTTCCCCGATAACGCGCGCCTCTTCACGTTCAATGCGCTCGGGTTCGTCGAGCGCGTGGTGCGCGCGTATCGCTCCCGGCGGCTCGATGCCGTGGTCACTTCCGACGAGCAGTTCGGACCCTTCCTGGGCTCGCTCATTTCCGAGCGCCTCGGGCTGCCGCACACCCCGCTTGCCGCCGTGCTCGCGATCCAGCACAAGTTCTACGCGCGCGAAGCCTTCGAGCGCATCGCGCCGGAGAGCAACCCGCGTTACGGGCTGGTACGCCGCGGCTTCGAGCGGCCCGACGAGGTGCCGCTTGCCTGTCCGTTCTACATCAAGCCGGCGAAGGCGGCCTTTTCGGTGCTGGCGCGGCGCGTCGACAGCTTCGAGGAGCTTTACCGCCATACGCGCTTCGGCTGGTTCGAGCGCGCCATCATCGAGAAGCTGGTGCGGCCCTTCGCCGATGTCATGCGCGCGCACTCGCAGTTCACCGAGGATCCGTTCAGCATGGTCGCCGAGGAGATCGCCGTCGGCCGCCAGGTGTGCGCCAACGGCTACGTGAGCAACGGCGTGGCCACGATGCTGGGGACCGTGGACTCGATCATGTATCCGGGAACCGACCAGTTCCAGCGCTTCCAGTATCCGTCGTCGCTTCCCGCCGAGACGCTCGAGCGCATCGATGCGCTCGCGGTGAAGCTCGTGCAGGGAATGGGATTCGCGCACGGGATGTTCAATGTCGAGATGCGCATCGACCCGGTGAACGGCCGGCTGCGGGTGATCGAGATCAATCCACGCGCGGCCGGGCAGTTCTACGATCTCTTCGAGCGCGTCGACGGCTACAGCCTGTTCGACGCGCTTCTCGCGCTCGAAAGCGGCGCGCAACCGCAGGTGCGCAAGCGCGAAGGCGCGCAGAGGCACGCCGCGAGCTTCGTCCTGCGCGATCTCACGGGCGAGGGCCTGAGCCGCTGGCCCTCATCGGGCGAGATCGCGCGGCTTCAGGCTCGCCACCCGGACATCCACGCGATGATCTACCGCAAGCGCGGCGTGGACCTGCGGCGCGAGATGAAATGGCTCGGCAGCTACCGCTACGGCGTCTTCAATCTGGGAGGCGCCACGCTCGAGGAGATGTACGCGCGCTTCCACCGCCTCTGCAGCGAGATCACCTTCCATCCGCGCAGCCACCGCGTGCCCGACGTGGAGCTCCTCCTCGCCGATGCCGGCGGCGACGATTGACCTATTCGCCCGAGGCCTCGACCCACGCGGGATCGAATGCGGGATTGGTGAGCGCGGTGAGGATGTGGTCGCGCCATGCCCCGTCGATGAAGAGATAGTCCCGGGCGAGCCCCTCGCGCACGAACCCGAGGCGATCGAGGAGCCGTGCGCTGCGCTCGTTTTCCGGGCGGTAGTTCGCCATGATGCGATGCAGCCTCATCTCGTCGAAGACGAACGCGTTGGTCGCGCGCAGCGCCTCGGCCATGAAGCCCCGGCCTTCGCTCGCTCGCGCGAGCTGGTAGCCGAGGTGGCAGGCGAGGAACGGGCCGCGAATGATGTTGGTGTAGTTGCACGTGCCGAGGATGGGGCTCGCCGGTGAATTGCCCTGCTGCAGCACGAAGCGCGCGGCGCGCCCGGCGTGGAAGTCCTCCGCCGCGCTGCCGAGCCGCTCCTTCCAGAACCCCTCGGTGAAGAAGGCCGTGGTGACGGGAGGCGACCAGCGCTCGAGGTGGCCCTCGAAGTTCTCGGCGAGGAAGCGCGCCATGGCGGCCTGCATGCCAGGCCGCGCGAGGCGTACCGTCAGGCGTTGGGTTTGCAGATCCGGAAACAGGACTTCCACGCCTCGATCATGTCGCGAACACCCGCCACTGTTGCGGCCAGCCCTCCATGGGGGGCTTCCTGAATCCGCTTTTGGCGTATTGGTGCCAGCGCCCGATCACGAAGGCGATGAGCGCGTTGGCGTAGGCATTGACGTCCCAGTCGGCCGGAAGGCTGCCGGCGGTCGCCGCCAGGCGCGCGCTTTGCCGCAGGCTCGCCTCCAGGCGGTCGAGGAGCTGGTTCACGCGCGACTGCAGCCGCTCGTCCTCGTTCACGAGCGCATCCCCGATCAGCACGCGCGTCATGCCCGGGTTCTTCTGCGCGAATCCCAGCAGCGTGGCGATGGTGGCCTCGACCTGCTTCATCGCGTCCTTCTCCTCGGCCTGGATCTTGTTCACGAGCGTGAACACGGTCTGCTCGATGAACTCGATCAGGCCCTCGAACATCTGCGCCTTGCTGGCGAAATGGCGATAGAGCGCCGCCTCCGAGACTTCGAGCCGGGCAGCAAGAAGCGCCGTGGTGATGCGCTCGCCCTTCGGATTCTCGAGCATGGCCGCGAGCGTCTGCAGGATCTGGGCCTTGCGCTCCCCGGTTTTCGCCATCGTCCTTCTCCCGTTGCCGCCTGCCGCCCGATTTTCCCGCCGAGCGCTCCGAAAGCGCGATTTGCGCTCTGGAGAGGGGCGGGAGGCGAATGTTACCATTACGTTTTCCCGCTCGTATGCGAGAACGAAGCAACAAGAGACCCATATGGCAGGACACAGCAAGTGGGCGAACATCCAGCACCGCAAAGGGCGCCAGGATGCGAAGCGCGGCAAGATCTTCACCCGGCTCATCAAGGAAATCACCGTCGCCTCCCGCATGGGCGGCGGGGACCCGGACATGAATCCGCGGCTGCGCCTCGCGGTCGACAAGGCCTACGAGAACAACATGCCGAAGGACAACGTGGAGCGCGCGATCAAGCGCGGCACGGGCGGGCTCGACGGCGTCGACTACGAGGAGATCCGCTACGAGGGCTATGGGGTCAACGGCGCGGCGGTCCTGGTCGACTGCCTCACCGACAACCGGGTGCGCACCGTGGCGGAGGTGCGGCATGCGTTCACCAAGTTCGGCGGCAACCTGGGCGGCGAGGGCTCGGTCGCCTTCCTCTTCAAGCACTGCGGCCAGCTGCTGTACGCGCCGGGCACCGACGAGGAGAAGCTCATCGAGGCCGCCCTCGAGGCGCTCGCCGAGGACGTGATCGCGCACGACGACGGCTCGTTGGAGGTGCTCACCGGGGCGCACGAGTTCGTGCAGGTCAAGGCCGCGCTCGAGAAGGCGGGGTTCAAGGCCGAGCTTGCCGAGGTGACCATGAAGCCCTCCAGCGAAACCGAGATCACGGGCGATGAGGCGGCGATGATGCAGAAGCTCATCGATGCGCTCGAGTCCCTCGACGACGTCCAGGACGTGTACACCACCGCGGTGATGGCTGGCTAGTGACGGTCATCCTGCACGCGCTTCTCCTCGACATTCCCGAAGAGCTGCGGACCGAGCGGCTGATGCTGCGCGCGACGCGCTCGGGGCAGGGCGCGGCGGTGAACGCGGCGGTCGCGGAGTCGTTTCCGCAGCTCAAGTCGTGGATGCCCTGGTCGCAGCAGGCGCAGTCGCTCGAGGACTCCGAGAAGCACTGCCGGGACGCGCAGGCCAAATGGCACTCGCGCGAGATGCTCGATTTCTGCTTCTTTCGGCTGAGCGACGGGGTGCTCGCCGGCAAGGGCGGCCTGCACACCATCGACTGGGCCATTCCGAAATTCGAGATCGGCTACTGGATCCGCTCGTCGTGCGTGGGCCAGGGCATCGGCACCGAGGCCACGCTCGCCCTGGTCGATCTCGCGCGCCGGCTCGGCGCGCGCCGCGTCGAGATCACTTCCGATGCGCGCAACGTGCCCAGCCGGCGCGTGGCCGAAAAGAGCGGCTTCATCCTCGAGGGGATCCTGCGCCAGAGCCGGCGCGACACGGGGGGCGAGCTCGCCGACTCGTGCATGTACGCGAGGACCTTCTAGGTTGGGCGCCATCCGCATCCTCGGCATCGACCCGGGGCTGGGGGTCACGGGCTACGGCATCGTCGAGAAGAGCGGCAACCGGCTCGTCTACATCGCGAGCGGCCGCATCCGCTCCAAGGGGGCCGAACCGCTCGCCGAGCGCCTGTCGACGATTCTTTCCGGGCTCGCCGAAGTCATCGACAGTTATCATCCGCTCGAGGTCGCCGTCGAGCAGGTGTTCGTCAACGTGAATCCGCAGTCCACGTTGCTGCTGGGCCAGGCGCGGGGCGCGGCGATCTGCGCGGCGGTGCTGGCGCGGCTTCCGGTGGCGGAATACACGGCGCTGCAGGTGAAGCAGTCGGTCGTGGGGCAGGGACATGCGCGAAAGGAGCAGGTGCAGGAGATGGTGAAGCGGTTGCTCAAGCTTGCCGGCCACCCGAGCCCGGATGCCGCGGATGCCCTCGCCTGCGCGATCTGCCATGCGCACG
>JBGOST010000119.1:0-6831 GCA_041476125.1 Usitatibacter sp.
ATCAATGCCTCGTTCATGAAGCCGTACTTCGCCCCTCGCGACCGCAACGTCAACTGGAGCATCGTGGGGCTCATGACTGTGCGTGCGCGCGCGATCAGTCGTTGCCGGCCGAGACAGTCATGCCTTTCTCGATGCCGCTGCCTTCGACGATGCGCGCGATCGAGAGCTTTTCCCGCACCTGCTCCACCGTGATCCTGCCTGCCTTGTCCATGCTCACGTCCAGGATCTCGCCGGTATTCGGGTCTCTCAACATCTCCGCTTTACCGACCGCGAAGCTTTGCCCCTGCGACACCCCCTCGCGCGAGCCGCGGTTGAAGTAGACCTTGTTGTCCTTCACCATGATGACGGTGCCTTCCCATGGGATCTTCTCCAGTTGCTGCACGAGGAAGACGACGGCTTCGTCGATCGCATTCTCGATGGCGCTTCCGACGTTCGTATTGGCGTAGCGCCCGAGATCCACATTGCCCTGGCTGGAGGACATGCCCAAGCCGACGCCGAACTTGGTCGCCTCCCCCTTCACCTTGCGCGAAGCCGCAACCTGGCCGGTCGTGGAATCGACGATGTAGATGACGGCATTGATCTGCGCCGTATCCGACTCGGCCCCGATCTTGAAGCCTTTGATGCTGATCCCCTGTTTACCGCCCGAGGTCGATTGCTGGAAGTGCGTGATCTCGCCCTTCACCAGGAGCTGCGCGGGCGTCATCTGCCCGGTGACGGGTGTCTTCTTCCCTCCCGCCACTCGCCCGGAGGCGCCGAAATCCTGCTCGCCGATCGCCTCGATCCGCATGTCCTTCTCGCCGAGCACGATGAATTTGCCGGTTTTCTGCAGGCTGTCGGTCAACACTGCCGTGAAGGTCTGCGCGAGTGCGAATTGACCCTCCGGAAACGCGGAGCGATTCTCGAATTTCGTTACCGCGATCGAGTAACGCAGGCCGCCCTGGCCGGCCAGCGCAGGCGCGATGGCCATTGCCAGTACGATGCACCCGAGACCGAATGGCGCTTTCATTGCTTCTCCTCTATTGGACTGTGATCGTGAGTTGCCTCACCGCCGAGCTTTCAAATTTGTGGCCGTGCTTGTCGCTCACCGGAATTACGCTCACGGTGTAGCTTCCGCCCGCCGGCCATGCGAGCTGGAAAGCGGTGTCGCGCGACGGCGTGCCCTGGCACGTTGCCTGCCCCGACTGGAAGCTGCACGCGTCCGCGGCCGTCGTCCCGGTATTCGCGCCGGGCTTCGCTGGAACCAAGGCCACCGAACTGCGAGCGGGGCCGGCGGAGCCAGTCGGCGATGCGTTCCCAGTCCACTTGACCTGGTACTGCAGCGCGTTGTCCGGCGTATCGCGGAATGGATAGCACTGCGGCATCTTGATCGTGAACGCCGAAAGCTGTCCCACGGAGCCCTGCTTCGAGCCGGTAACCGTTGGAATCAGCCCGCTCGATTGCGCGAGATCCTTGAAGAGGAGGTGCGTGCGCTTCGCCGAGCTGTTGCCGCCGATCACGCTGGCGGGATTCAACTCCTTGAGCACCACGCGTTTGTTCGCGACGAAGGCTTCCGCGCGCATGTCGAATCCCCAATCCAGATCGGCGGTGAGCGCGTGTGAAGGCGTGACTGACAAATCGCCGGCGGTTGTCTGCACGGCAGTCGCGCCGCCGCACCCGTAGAGCTCGCCGAGCAGGTACGGGTGCGCCCCCGCGCGCGCTTCGAGCATGCGTCCGCCGAAGCCGAGCTTCAGCGCCGAGTAGATTTCGGGCTTCACGATCATCCGCCCATCGAGCGTCACGGATTCGACCGCCGTCGTTGGGGGCTCCGGCAGTCCCGCAAGCGACAGGTTGCAGCCGTGGCCGGAACATTCGAAGTTGTAGCCCACCTTTTGCAACGACGTGAGGGACACGTTGCCGTTCATCTTTGCCTTGCCGTCCAGGGTCAGGCGGCCTTCGAGGTAAAGCGCGATTTCCATGGTCGCGACGGGGGCGCCGTGGATTCCGACGGGAATCGAGCCCATCGAGAACGTCGCGCCGCCGCCGCCGATCGGAAATACGAAGGTATGGCCGACCTGTCCGCCGGTTGTGAGCGTGCCCTTGAGGATCCCGCCCGTTTCCAGCCATCCGTTCGCGCCCAGCGATTTGGGACGAACCGCGAAGGGCAGGCACGGAATGTAGAACACCTTGAGGGTTGCCGTGAAATTCGCGTTGACGGGGACCGCCATGCTGAGGGATCCCTGCGCGTTTGGGATCGAGATGGGCACCGGGAACTCGTTCTTCGTCGAGAAGGCCACCGGCACGGACAGCGGCGGAAGCTCGTGGTCGGCGAAACAATCCTGCGCTTTGTTCCAATCCCGCATGGCCTCGTCCGACGTATCCTTCCACGCCGTGCGCCACACCTTGGTCAAATCATCGAGCGACTGCTGCACCTCGTTCTTCACACAGCCCGTCGACATGCTTTTCATGCTGCAGCCCTTCGACTTCTTCTTGCCGTCGTCCTTGGCCGCTTTCCCCACGGACTCCGGAACCTTGTGGGTCTTGAACCATTCCTCGGCGTGCTTCACGTTGACGACGTACGTGTCTTCTTCATGCGCTTCGAGGGTGCGCGCATGCAGCACAAGGAAGTCCTTCGCGCCTTGCGGTATGGCGGCTCCCCTGATGCCTTCGATGCCCTGCATCTGAACGACACCCGGGCTCGCCACCATCTGAGTGCCGTCTCGCATTTGCACGGGCGCCATCTGGCGAAATGTTCCCGCCGTGAGCTGCGGAAGCGGCTCGCTCGGGGCGCGCGCGCCAAGCGCTGCGGGGTTGATGCCTACCGCAGATCCGGCGATTCCGCCCTTGACCCCGGAAGGAGTTGCCGGTGCGAGTCCGCCGGAAGCGGTCTTGCCGATCGCGCCCGGTCCGGTCAGGACTTTTCCGGGCAATGCGTTGGGCTGCGAGCTCGCGATCTGCGGCTGTGCTGCCACGACCTTTGGCGCAAGAGGAGCGGGAGTCGGGGGCGCGATACGAGAGGGCAATGCGTTGGGTTGCGAGCTCGCGAGCGGCGACGGCTGTGATGCCACGACCTTTGGCGCAGCAGGGGCGGGAGTCGGAGGCGCGGTGCGAGAGGGCGTCGCAGATATCACGGTCTCCACCGTCACGATGGCGCAGCAGAACGTCTTGCGGTCGAGCGAGACGCGCTTGCCCCCCATGTCGACAAATACGTCCTGGCCGACGCGCATCGCCGCCAACAATGACGCGTCAGCGACCTTGAATTCGAGCGGCTTTCCGCCCGAGCGCGGGCGCGCGCTCACGATGCCGGTGGCCTTGTTGATCGCGGTCACGCCGCAGCAGGCGTCCAAAGGCATTCCGGGCACCGCGGCCGCAGCCGATTGCGGTGCGGGCGACACCGGCTTGCCTGGGAGTTGCCCGGGTAGCTGGCCCGGGAGCTGCCCGGGTTGGCCCGGCCTGCCGGGCAGCTGGCCGGGAAGTCCTTGTGCCGACACCACGCCTGCGCAGCAGCAGAACCCACAGACAACCAACGACACCAAACCCGTGCGTGATGTGCGGTTCATGCTCTTCTCCCCTTGCGTGCGCTGCCGGACTACCGATTCAGGACGATCTCCACGCGCCGATTCTTCTGCCGCCCTTCCGGATCGTCTTTCCCGTCGGGACGCGCATTCGGTGCGATCGGCTTCGTTTTTCCCCATCCCTTGGAGGACATGCTCGTCTTCACGCCTTCGTTCCCGAACCACTTGCGAACGGATTCGGCGCGGCGCTCCGATAGCTTCTGGTTATAGGCCGCGTCTCCCTTGCCGTCGGCGTGCCCCTCGATACGCGCGGTGGCGTGAGGATATTCCTTGAGCACGGCGGCGACTTTCTCCAGCTCGGGCCGCGCTTCCTTGCGAAGGTCGGCCTTGTCGAAATCGAAGAGCACGTCCGCGGACATGGAGATACGCACTTCGCGGCCGCGCACCTCGGCATTCAGATCCCGGAGAAGCCCGTCAACGCCCAGCGCAACACCCTTCACTTCGAGCACGACGGGGACAATTTCGAGAGGCTGTCCAACGATCGGCAGAGGCTTGGCGCCCGCGAGTGCCTCCACGGCCCGCCGATGCGTGGCCGGCGAGTCGGGATCGATTTCCGGAGCTTGTGCGTGCGCGTTGCCGCCGACTAGCGCGGCCACAAGCAACACGCCGCGTATCACTGCACCTCGGTGATCGGCAGATCTTCGAACGGCGCAGCGTGCGGCGTCATGTAAGTGATCTTCTTCGCGCTCGCAGGAGGGGCCGGATACTTGGCCCAGAAGATGAACGAGCCGCCGGGCTTGATCTCGGGGTACAGACCTCCGCCGCCATCCGGAGGACTCATGAGCGCCACCTTCTGGCTGTCGCGCAGCGGCATCATCTTGCTGCTGCCCGCGACGACGTAGAACTTGTCTGCATCGCCCCAATTCCCGAGAACGTAGATGCGACTCGGCTTGGCGCCGTTGTTGCGGAAGCGAAGCTTGACGGTGAGGACGCCTTCCTTGCGGGTGACCTCGCTCACTTCGGCGGTGATGCCCTCGTGGTTGGTCTCCTGCACTTGCAGGGGCTTCTTCTCCTGCGCCTGCGCCATCGCCATCCCCGCGACCGCCATCGCCGCTCCAGCCAGAATGCTGATTCCCCTGCGTAGCATGTGGACCTCTCTTGATGAAGCGTTTTGGGTGCGCGTCTGTTGTTATACGCCCTTGCAGATCATCGGGTGGGCGACGCAGGCAACTTCAGCTTGATAGAGGCGTGATCGAGCTGGGTTCTGGTATGGGCATTGTGACGCCCGCGCCGCGAATCCTAGAGGCGTTGGAGCAACCAGAGCTTGCAGAGCAGAGAGCGCAAGCGAAGCAGGGAGTAGAGGGATGAAGTCTGGCAACGCGCTTCCGAAAACGCTTCTTGCTATCCATCCAGAGCCGAAGCGTGCGAAAGCAAAGGCAAAAGCAAAGCGCTCCGGTCGCTTAGTCAAGAGCAAGTAAGCCGGCTCTCGGCCATTCACGACCGGCCAGCGCGTCGTCGAACCCTTCACGTTACCGATTCGGATTCTGGAGGGATAGCGTCCGGATGTAACCCGGGTGTAACCCGAAGCCAGATTGAAAAAAGGTTGCGCGTGGCAACCCTTTGAATATTCTGGCTCCCCGACCAGGGCTCGAACCTGGGACCTGCGGATTAACAGTCCGTCGCTCTACCAACTGAGCTATCGGGGAATGCGGAAGGAAGCTGAATATTTTAGCTTTTTCGGCAATTCCGGTCAAACCCAAATAGCGCTCAGTGACAGGTATCCGCGACCGCAACCGTCGCCTTTTGCCCATGCTCGCGCTCTTCGGCGAGCATGACCCGAATCTTGTTGCGAGCTTGGAGGAATGGGGAGTTTCGCCCCGCTTTGCCCAAGAAGGCATCGAGGTCGGAGTGCTCGGCTTGGAGCCGCTGTATCAAATTCAGGAAGCAATCGGTGAGGTCGGGATCAAATTGCGTGCCGCGCCGAGCCCGAATTTCCTCGAGCGCACGCTCCATCGGCCACGGCGCAGAGTAGGGCCGGCCGTGGGTGAGGGCATCGAAGACATCACACAGCGCAACGATCCTGGCGTGAATTGGAATTCGCTTCCCGGAGAGCTTGCTGGGGTAGCCCTCGCCATTCCACCACTCGTGGTGAGCGCGCGCGATCTCCTCTGCCATTCGAAGCTGCGGAACGCTGCTTTTCGCCAAGAGCTCGGCGCCAATGACCGTGTGCGTACTCATGAAATGACGCTCGGCGCCCTGCAGCTCCTTTGAGCTCAGGAGGATTTTATCGGGAATGCCGATCTTGCCGATATCGTGCAGCCTGGCGGCAAGCTCGAGGGCGACGCAGGCGTCGCGGTTCCACTTGAGCTCCTCCGCGACGAGGGATGAAAGCTTCCCGACGCGATAGCCGTGCTCGCCGGAGGTCTCTTCCTTCACGTCGGCGGTGACTGCAAGCCGTTCCAGCATTTCGACTCGCGTGCTAATTGCGCTGTTCTCAGCCACCTTCGCGCGCAGCTGAGCCTCTTTGAACTTCAATGCGCGCAGGTCGTCGGTCTCCAGGACAACCATTGGCTCTGACTTGCCCAGAGGCCCCACAGAAAGTAGCGCCAATACTCCTTGCTCGCGAGCAGATCGAATCTGCGCAAGAAGCTGCTCTACACACTCGAGCGCCTTCTCGGGCTTGCCAACCAGCGAGTACGCCTTTGCCAGAGCGTTCAGTGCAACAACACGGGCGGAACTTGGATAGTAATCCGAAGTGAGTAGTGCTTCCAGAATCTGAATACCCAAGGCAGAGTCACCGCAATACACCTCGCAAAGACCTCGCGCAGTCTCGGCATTGAACCAGCCTCGCTTCCAGCCGAGTTTTCCATACTGAGTACTAAGCGCACTATGCTCTCGCGCCAGCGAAAACTTGCCCAATTCCAACGCAAGTTGCACATAAGTGAACTCCCGAATTGCTCGATCCGTGGTAGCCGACATGCCGGATGGTTGCCGAGACTTTGCTAGGCACTCCGATATTGCAGCGAAGCCCTGTTGAAATTGCTCCAAGTAGAGGTGACTCTGCGCCAGATTGTTGAGGGCGCGCACTTCACTTTCGACAGCATGGCCCGCCCTTGCGCAGGCCGCAGCCACATTATCAGTCCTAGAGAGGGAAACCACCCGCTCAAAGCACGGTATCGCTTCGCGATAAAGGCCGCCTTCGTTGAGGGCAACTCCCAGATTATTGAAAACTACTACCTCTCCGGCCAAGTCTCCCAAATCTCTTGCGAGAGAAAGCGCACTTGAGTATCTGATTACGGCATCGGCAACATTGCCCAACTCCGCGTTTACCACCCCGCTA
>JBGOST010000120.1:0-6762 GCA_041476125.1 Usitatibacter sp.
ATCACGCCCTCGAAGTCGTGCTCGCGCACCACGGTGCGGCCGCGTTCGCTCAGGTAGGAGAAGCCGATTTTTTCCTTGCTGCCGTAGAGCACGATGTCCTGCGCTGTTTGCGGCAGCTGTTCGAACGCGGCCTCGACCTCGAAGCCGAAGTGCGCGGCGAGGCTGGTGAGCATCTGGAAGTAGAACTGGTTGCGCCGGTCCCAGCCGCGAATCGCTCCCCCCGCGAGCGACAGGTGCGGGAAGGCCACCACGCGCTTCGGGTCGAAGAAGGTGATCTGTCCCAGCCCGTCGCAGCGCGGGCACGCGCCCATCGGGTTGTTGAAAGAGAAGAGCCGCGGCTCGAGCTCGGGAATCGAATAGCTGCAGATGGGGCAGGCGAAGCGCGCCGAGAAAATGTGCTCGCGCCCGGCGCCTGCCGGCCCATCGGACGACCCCATCTCCACCGCGACGGCGCGCGCGTCGGCGTGGCGCAGCGCGGTCTCGAAGGATTCGGCGAGCCGCTGCTGCTGTCCCCCGGGGCGCGCGGCAGCGGCCGGCTCGATCTTCAGCCGGTCGATGACGATCTCGATGGTGTGCTTCTTGTTGCGATCGAGCTTGGGCAGCTGGTCGATCTCGTGCACCTCGCCGTCGATGCGCAGCCTCACGAATCCCTGCGCCCGCAGCTCCTCGATGAGCGCTTCCTGCTCGCCCTTGCGGCCCACGACCAGGGGCGCGAGGATCATCACGCGCGTGCCCTCGGCGAGCGCCATGACGTGGTCGACCATCTGCGCCACGCTCTGCGCCGACAGCGCCACGTTGTGGTCGGGACAGTAGGGATCCCCCACGCGGGCGAAGAGCAGCCGCAGGTAGTCGTGGATCTCGGTGACGGTGCCGACCGTCGAGCGCGGGTTGTGGGAGGTCGCCTTCTGCTCGATGGCGATCGCGGGCGACAGCCCCTCGATCAGGTCGACGTCGGGCTTTTCCATGAGCTGCAGGAACTGCCGCGCGTACGCCGATAGCGATTCGACGTAGCGGCGCTGCCCCTCGGCGTACAGCGTATCGAAGGCGAGCGACGACTTGCCCGATCCCGAGAGGCCCGTAATGACGACGAGGCGGTTGCGTGGAATGTCGAGGCTGACATTCCGCAGGTTGTGCGTGCGCGCGCCGCGGATCCGGATCGTTTCCATAGGGCAATCTGCTAATATACATGAGCCTCCTTCCCCTGCTCCAATCCCAAATTTCGGTGAATTCCCCGGCCCGCATGAGCAAGCGCGAGCTGCGAGCGAGCTTTTCGCTCGCCTCGATCTTCGGCCTGCGGCTGCTCGGCATGTTCATCATCCTGCCGGTCTTCGCCCTGTGGACCCAGGGGCGGCCGGGGTGGGACCTGCAGCTCGCCGGCATCGCCATGGGGGCCTATGGCCTCACCCAGGCCATCCTGCAGCTCCCGTTCGGGTGGCTTTCGGATCGCCACGGCAGGAAGCCCCTGCTCTACGCCGGCCTCGCCCTGTTCGCCGCGGGAAGCTTTATGTGCGCGGCCTCCGAAAGCCCCTGGGCGATGATCGCGGGCAGGGTCGTGCAGGGCGCCGGGGCGGTCTCGGCGGTGGCGATCGCAATGGTCGCCGACCTCACGCGCGAGACCCAGCGCACCAAGGCGATGGCGATCATCGGCTCCTCGATCGGCGCGGTGTTCGCGATCTCGTTCGTGGCCGCACCCTTCCTCTACAAGGCGATCGGGGTGTTCGGGATCTTTGAGCTCACCGGCGTCCTGGCGCTCACGGCGATCGGCGTGGTGCGCTGGGTTGTGCCGGATGCGCCGCCGCGCAAGAGCGCGGAGGGCGACGTGGCGTTCTCCACGGTGCTTCGCGATCCGGAGCTCGTGCGCCTGTATGTCGGCATCTTCGCGGTGCACGCGGTCCTCATGGCGCTCTTCGTGGTGGTGCCGCTGGCGCTCGTGCACGCCGGGCTGCCCGCGGCGGATCACTGGTGGATCTACCTCGCCAGCGTCGGCGCGGGGGTCGTGCTCATGCTGCCCGCGGTGATCGGCCCGTGGGCCGTCCACGAGCGACGGGTGTTTCTCATCGCGATCGCGGTCGTCGCGGCTTCCCTCGCGCTGCTAGCTTCCCGGCTCGACAGCGTCGCGGGGATCGTGGCCGCGTTGGTCATCTACTTCGCGGGGTTCAACGTTCTGGAAGCCAAGCTCCCCGCGCTGGTGTCGCGCGCGGCGCCGCGCGAGGCCACGGGCGCGGCCACGGGAGTCTATTCGAGCGTACAGTTTCTCGGGACGTTCTTCGGCGCCGCCGCCGGCGGGGCGATCGCGCAGCACGCGGGTTTCCTCGCGGTGCTGGTGAGCTGCCTCGCCGTCACCGGCACGTGGCTCGCCGTCGCGTGGAACATGGGCGATTTCATGCCGGCCGCATCGCCGGCTTCGCGCACTTAAACGAAAGGAAGGAAGTCATGGCATCGGTCAACAAGGTCATCATCGTCGGCAACCTCGGGCGCGACCCCGAGACGCGCTACATGCCCGAAGGCGGGGCCATCACCAACATCTCGGTGGCCACCACCGACAAATGGAAGGACAAGAACGGCGAGATGCAGGAGAAGACCGAGTGGCACCGCGTGGCCTTCTTCGGCAAGCTCGCCGAGATCGCCGGCGAGTACCTGAAGAAGGGCAGCCAGGTCTACGTCGAGGGACGCCTGCAGACGCGCAAGTGGCAGGACAAGGACGGCAACGACAAGTACACCACCGAGATCGTCGCGCAGCAGATGCAGATGCTGGGCTCGCGCCAGGGCATGGGTGGCGGCGCCGGCGCGGAGCGCGAGGCGCCTGAGCGCGAGGGGGCAACGGCAAAGGGCGCGGTCAAGCCGGCGGCGAAGGCGGGCGGCAAGTTCGACGATTTCGAGGACGACATCCCCTTCTAGCCTCGCGGAGTCGCCATGAAGCGCGTCGGCCTTTTCCTGCTCACCAACATCGCGGTCGCCGCGGTCCTCACGATCGTGCTTTCGCTGGTGGGCGCGAACCGCTTCCTCGCCGGAAGCGGGTTGAACGTCATCGGCATCGCGATCTTTTCGATCGTAGTGGGATTCGCCGGATCGATCATCTCGCTGCTCATCTCGAAGCCGGTGGCGAAGTTCTCCACGCGAGCGCGCGTTCTCGACCCTCCGGCGAGCGCCGACGAGCAATGGCTGGTGAGCACCGTGAGGCACCTGGCCGACAAGGCCGGAGTCGGCATGCCCGAAGTCGCCATTTACGAGGGCGATCCCAACGCATTCGCCACCGGGGCGTTTCGCAATTCGGCGTTGGTGGCGGTTTCCACGGGGCTGCTCGAATCGATGACCCGTGACGAGGTCGAGGCGGTCCTCGGCCACGAGATGGGACACGTCGCCAATGGCGACATGGTGACCCTCACGCTGATCCAGGGTGTGGTGAATACCTTCGTCATCTTCTTCGCTCGCATTGTCGGCTTCGTGGTCGATCGCGCCGTCTTCAGGACCGAGCGTGGAGTCGGGCCGGGCTACGGCATCACGGTGTTGGTGTGCCAGATGCTTTTCGGCATCCTTGCCGCGATCATCGTCGCGTGGTTCTCGCGCCAGCGCGAGTTTCGCGCCGACGCGGCGTCGGCGGACCTCCTCGGCTCGCCGCGCCCGATGGTCTCGGCGTTGCGACGGCTGGGAGGGCTCGAGCCCGGCCACCTGCCGGAATCCCTGCAGGCCTCGGGAATCGCCGAAGGCGAGAACAAGTTCCTTGGCCTGCTCGCGAGCCATCCGCCGATCGCGGAGCGCATCGCCGCGCTCGAATCGCGCCGTCCCGCGTAGAGTGTTCCCGGACTGATGCCGCTAGCGCTGATCGTCGTCACCACGATCCTCGCTCACGCGGCGTTCAACGGCAGCCGCCTCGCAATCTCCCTCAACGCGCTCTCGATGGGCGCCTCGGCGATCACGGTGGGCGTGCTGATGTCGCTTTTCGCGGCCCTGCCGATGCTGCTGGCCATCGCCTCGGGGCGCCTCATCGATCGCATCGGCGTGCGCCGCCCGATCCTTCTCGCCGTGGCTTTGCTCGCGCTCGCGGTGGCGTTGCCCGGGGTCGCGCCCGGCATCCTTGCGCTGCACGTCGCGTCCGCCGCGATCGGCACCGCCTTCATGCTGTTTCATATCGGCGTGCAGCACGCGGTGGGCGAGATGAGCTCCGCGGCCACGCGCAAGGACAACTTCGGCTGGCTCGCGATCGGCTTCTCGATCTCCAACTTCGTCGGCCCCACGTTCTCGGGAGTGGCGATCGACACGGTGGGTTTCCCCGTGACTTTCTGCCTTCTGTCGCTCTTCGCGCTGTCCTCGCTGGTCCTCCTGGTTTCGCGCCGTGCGAGCCTGCCGCATAAAGCGCACCAGGAGCGCAACGCGCAGGCGCGCAGCACCTGGGATCTCATGCGCACGGTCGAGCTGAGGCGGCTGTTCTTCGTCTCGGGCCTGCTCGCGAGCGCGTGGGATCTGTTCGTCTTCGTGATGCCGATCTACGGCACGTCGATCGGCCTCAACGCCTCGACCATCGGCCTCATCCTCGGTAGCTTCGCCGCCGCCACCTTCGCGGTGCGCCTCGCCCTGCCGTGGATCTCGCGGCGCATGCGCGAGTGGCCGATGATCACGACGACCTTCTGCATCGCGTGCGTGGCCTACGCGCTCTTTCCGACGGTGCAGGCGGTGACCTTGCTCGCGGCGATCGCGTTCCTGCTGGGCCTCGGCCTGGGCGCCACGCAACCCTCGATCATGGCGCTGCTGTACGCGGCAGCACCCGCGGGGCGCGCAGGCGAGGCCGTGGGCATTCGCTCCGTCGTCCTCAACGCGAGTCACACGGTCCTGCCGCTGGCATTCGGCGGCGTGGGCGCCGCGCTCGGGATGATCCCGGTTTTCTGGACCATGGCGACCGCGCTCGCCGCAGGGGGATGGTTCGCCAACCGCCGCAGGCTCGCGGAGCGGTTGCCTTGAGGAGCGTTCCATGGCGCACCGCACAATGCGCCAAGTGCTTGTGTTAAAATGCGATTTTGCTGTATTTTGGAGAAGAGGCATGCCCATCTACGAGTATCGCTGCGCGAGCTGCGGCCACCAGCAGGAGTTCCTGCAAAAGGTGTCCGACGCCCCGCTCACGATATGCACGAAGTGCGGCAAACCGTCGTTCTCCAAGATGGTGACGGCAGCGGGCTTCCATTTGAAAGGCAGCGGCTGGTACGCGACCGATTTCAAGAACAGCGGCGCCAAGCCCGCGGCGAAGCCGGCCGAGACCGCTGCAAAATCCGGTGAAACGTCTTCCGATGCCAAGCCCGCGGCCGAGTCCAAGGGCAACGGTGAGAAGAAAGCCGCGCCGCCCGCGAGCGCCGGCGGCTCGTCGTGACGAGGACGCCCAACCGGTTCCCACGGCAGGGGTGAAGCGGTGATGCTCACCCTCAGGCGCTACTTCGTCGCCGGCCTTCTCGTATGGATTCCGCTGGGAATCACGCTGTGGGTGCTGAAGCTGCTGGTCGACATGATGGACCAGTCGCTGCTGCTGCTGCCCGCCGACTACCAGAACTTCGCCGTCTGGGGCATCCGCATACACGGCCTGGGAATCATCCTCACGCTCGCGATCGTGCTCGCCACCGGGGCGCTCGCCGCGAATTTCTTCGGCCGCAGGGTGCTCGAGTTCGGCCACGTGATCCTCGGGCGCATCCCCATCGTCCGCTCGATCTACGGCGGCGTGAAGCAGATCAGCGACACGCTGTTCTCGCCGGAAGGCAAGGCATTTCGCCGCGCCGTGCTGGTGCGCTATCCGCATCCGGGGGCGTGGACCGTGGCGCTGGTTACCGGCACGCCGCAGCACGAGGTCGCGCAGATCCTCGGCGCCGACCAGATCTCGGTGTTCGTCCCGACCACGCCCAACATCACTGCCGGCTTCTTCCTCATCGTCCCGCGCTCCGAGACGATCGAGCTCGACATGACGGTGGACGCGGCGCTCAAGTACATCATCTCGATGGGCGTGGCGGAACCGGCGATGCGTGAGACCAAGACCCAGAGAACGACAGCGCCGCCGTCCCCGTGACGACGGGGACCCAATGACCATGCGCACCGAGTACTGCGGCCTCACCGATACCCGCTTCCTGGGCCAAACCGTCACGCTCTACGGCTGGGTGCATCGCCGCCGTGACCATGGCGGGGTGATCTTCATCGACCTGCGCGACCGCGAAGGCCTCGTCCAGGTCGTGTGCCATCCCGATCGCGCCGCGACCTTCGCCGCCGCCGACCGCGTGCGCAACGAGTTCGTGCTGCGCGTGGCGGGCGTGGTGCGCAACCGGCCCGAGGGCACCGTCAATCCCGGATTGAAGAGCGGCGAGGTCGAGGTGCTCGCGAGCGAGGTCGAGATCCTCAACGCGTCGGCCCCGCCGCCCTTCATGATCGACGACGAGTACGTCTCGGAAGAGGTGCGCCTCAAGTATCGCTACCTCGACCTGCGCCGCGAGCCGATGCAGAAGGCGCTGCGGCTGCGCCACGCGACCGCGCGCGCGACCCGCGGCTACCTCGACGCCAACGGCTTCATCGACGTCGAGACGCCGGTGCTCTACAAGTCCACGCCCGAAGGCGCGCGCGAGTTCCTGGTTCCGTCGCGCCTGCACGACGGGTATTTCTACGCGCTGCCGCAATCGCCGCAGCTCTTCAAGCAGCTGCTCATGGTGGCGGGCTTCGACCGCTACTACCAGATCGTGAAGTGCTTCCGCGACGAGGACCTGAGGGCCGACCGCCAGCCCGAGTTCACGCAGATCG
>JBGOST010000121.1:0-6756 GCA_041476125.1 Usitatibacter sp.
ATGGGACATGGAGCTGCGCATCGTGCGCTGGTCGGGGCAGGCCGAGGCGATCTTCGGCTGGCGGGCTTCCGAGACGCTCGGCAAGGCGCTGCACGGCTGGCGGCACGTGTACGAGGACGACGAGCCCGCGGTGACGCGCATGATCAGCGGCCTGGTGGAGGGCCGCGAGCGCCACGCCACGCTCCTGCACCGCAACTATCGCAAGGACGGCTCGGTGATCTGGGTCGAATGGCACAACTCGGCGCTGCGCGACGAGAGCGGGCGGGTGATCTCGATCCTGTCGCTCGCGCAGGACGTCTCCTCGCGCATCCAGGCCGAGGAGCGCCTGCAGTTCATGGCCACCCACGACGGCCTCACCGGGCTGCCCAATAGCGTCCTGCTGAACGACCGGCTGGAGGCCGCGCTCGGCCGCGCGCGCCGCAGCAAGCGCCAGGTGGGCGTGATGTTCCTCGACCTCGACCACTTCAAGGACGTGAACGACACGCTCGGGCACCGCGTGGGGGATGCGCTGCTGAAGGAGCTCTCGCGCCGGATTCGCGCGGCACTTCGGCAAAGCGACGTGCTCGCCCGCATCTCCGGCGACGAGTTCGTGGTGGTGCTCGAGGACCTTCCCGACGAAGGCTCGCCGGAACGCGTGGCGCGCAAGATTCTCGACGAGGTGCGCCGGCCGTTCATGGTCGAGGGCAACGAGATCCACGTAAGCGGCAGCCTCGGCCTGGCGCTGCACCCCGAGGACGGCAGCGACGCGGAGACGCTGCTCAAGAACGCCGACGCGGCGATGTACCACGCCAAGGAGCTCGGGCGTAACAGCTTCCGGCTCTTTTCCGCCGAGCTCGCGGCGCGGCGCACGCAGCGCCTGCAGGTCGAAACGGCGCTGCGCCGGGCGCTCAAGAACCACGAGCTGGCGCTGCATTTCCAGCCGATCATCCAGATCGGCTCGAACGAAGTCCATCGCGTCGAGGCGCTGCTGCGCTGGCATGACCCGGAGCGCGGCCTCATGCTGCCGCAGGGATTCATCCCGCTCGCCGAGGAGTCGGGCCTGGGGCAGGCGATCGGCCACTGGGTGCTCGAGACCGCCTGCCGCCAGGCGCGCGCGTGGCGCGACGCGGGGCTGGGCGACATCGCGGTGAGCGTGAACCTTTCCGCGGGCCAGCTGCGCGACACCTCGATGATCTCGGACCTGAAGCGCACGCTGCAGAAGACGGGCTGCGAGCCCGGGTGGCTGCAGTTCGAGATCACCGAGACCAGCATGGTGCGCGACGTCGAGGGGGCGAGCGTGCTGCTCGCGAAGCTGCGAGCCCTCGGCGTGTCGATCGCCATCGACGACTTCGGCACCGGCTTCTCGAGCCTCTCGCACCTGCGCCACCTGCCGGTGGACGTGCTCAAGATCGACAAGGGTTTCGTCGCCGACATCGACGCCACGCCACCGCGCGGCAGCGACAATTCGGGCGGTGCGGCGATCGTCGCCGCGGTGATCGGCCTTGCGCGCGGCCTGGGCATCGACGTGGTCGCCGAAGGCGTCGAGAAGCGCTCGCAGCTGGAGTTCCTCACGCGCGAGGGCTGCTCCGCCTGCCAGGGTTACCTGCTGTGTCCTCCGCTTCCCGCCGTGGAGTTCGAGCGCTGGCTCATCGAGCGCAACAAGACCTCGAGGCGCACGCATGCGAAAGCGCCCCGGCGCAAGCCCGCGAAGCGCCCGGCCGCAAAGGGCAAGCGCAAGCCCGCGCGCAAGCGCTGACCACGTGTAGAGGTCAGGCGCGCTTCACGACCAGGAAGTTGCGCACTTCCCTCACGCCCTTGATCGCGCCCGCCATCTTTTCGGCGCGGGTGCGCGCGGCGTCGTTGCCCGCCAATCCGTTGAGGGTCACTACACCGCCGCGCGTGTCGACGTCGATCTTCAACACGCTCAGGTCCGGATCCTTGAGGAAGTCGGTCTTGATCGAGGCGGTGATCGCCGCATCGCTCACGGCCTTGCCGGTTTCGACCACGCCGTTGGCCACCCGTCCCGACACCGTCGCTTCCTTCACCGCGACCGCCGCCGCGTCGGTTTTCTGCGCGATGCCGTCGCCGGCATTCAGGAGCGACTCGCCGACGTTGGCAAGCGCTACCTGAGCCTTGTCGCCGGCTTCGGCGAGCTTCTGCTCGGTTTTCTCGCCCGCCTCGGCGAGCTTCTGCTGGGTGCGGTCGATCGCGTTGTCGAGCTTCTGGCCGACGGTGCGATCCCCCGCATCGCGGTCGCAACCGGCGAGCGCGAGGGTGGCCAGGGCGGCGAGAACGGCCGCGCGAAGGGAAGTCGCATGCATGGGAAGCTCCTTTCGTTGTGCGAATGTCGGAAAAATGACTGCCATGGTGGACAAATCGTAGGCGCCTCCCTGCCTCTTGGCCGTCGGCCTCACGCGCAACCGCGTGTCGTCCGGTGCCGACGGCGCCGTGTAAGACAACGCTGACGCCGGAATCGGCGCTTCCTACACGATCTCCGCGACCGGCTCCGACAGAGCGAATGCTCCCCCATGCCTAATCTGAGGGGGTGGGAAGCGCGCCCGTCGAAAAAGGCGCGAGCCACGACAACGCCAAGCCGAGCCGAACACACCAAGGAGAGCGAAAATGCGCAGCAACACCAACACCCAGACCACGATCGGCAACCCGATCGCCCGCGACATCCAGAACGTCGTTTCCGACGCCCAGGAGCTTCTGAAGACCGTGCAGTCCGAGGGCGAAAGCAAGCTTTCCGACGTCAAGGTGAAAGTCCAGGCGCAGCTCGACTCCGCCAGGCAGATGCTCGGCCAGCTGCAAACGACGGTGAACGACGGCGCCAAGGTCGCGATCGACACGACCGATGAGTACGTTCGCAGCAACCCCTGGCGCGCGGTGGGCATCAGCGCCGCCCTGGGTGCCTTGATCGGCTTCCTCGCCGCCCGTCGCTAGACAACGGCCATGGTCCGCGAATCCGGCATCGTCGCCGACGTGAAGGGCCTCGCCTCGGCGGGTCTGCGCGCCGTGCGCACGCGCCTGGAGCTGATGGCGATCGAGCTGCATGAGGAAAAGGCATGGGCGGTGCGATTCCTGATCGTCGCCGTATCCGCCTTGTACCTCGTGACGTTCGGGCTGCTGCTCGGCATCGCGGCGCTGGTGCTGTGGGCTTCCGACGAGAACCGTCCGGCCCTCCTCGCCGCCTTCGCGATCTTCTTCCTCGCGTGCGGCTGCGGCGGCATGGCGTACATCGTCGCGGCCACCAGGCGCCGCGCGCCGTTCTTCCAGGACACGATCGCGGTGCTGAAAGGCGACGAGCACGCGCTCGACCCGAACCTGGGAGCCACGGGTGACTGAACTCGAGATCCTGCGCCGGCGACGCGAGCTGGTGCTGCTTTCGGCCGAGCTGCAACGCGCCACGGTGGCGCGGCGGCTCGACCGCATCAACGCGAGCCCGGTGCGAGTGGCACTGGGACTTGCCACCAGCGCCGTGAGCGTTCCACTCCTGTGGAAGCTCGGAGCCAGTGCGCTGGCCCTTGCAACACGTGCCTACCGGCGGCGTTCCGTCAAGGAACGTCTTTTCGCAACCTCCAATCGATAAGGAGCCTCACATGCTCTACTGGGCAGCCGTCTTCTTCATCATCGCTTTGATCGCCGCGGTCCTCGGTTTCGGTGGCATCGCCGCCGGCGCCGCGGGCATCGCCAAGATCCTGTTCTTCATCTTCCTGATCGCGTTCGTCGTCTCGCTGCTCATGGGCGTCTTCCGCCGGTCGGCATAGAGGAGTCCCCATGCTGAAGCCTCAATACCTGGCGCTCGCCACGGTAGCGGCCCTCGCCCTTTCGGCGTGCGGCAGCGATCCGGTGCGGTATGACGAGCCGCGTTACGCCTCGAGCGGTTCGTACAACGCCGCCCCGAGCGTCGAATACGGGCGCGTGGTGGCCATCGACGTGGAACGCGGCCCGGGCCGCACGAGCGGCGGCGGGGCCGTCCTTGGCGGCATCGTCGGCGGTGTCCTCGGGCACCAGGTCGGCAGCGGGCGCGGCAATGACGCCGCCACCGTGGCCGGCGCCATCGGCGGCGCGGTCGTCGGCAACGAGATGGAGAAGCGCCGGTCCGACGCCGAGTCGTATCGCCTCACCGTTCGTTTCCGCGATGGCCGCGAGGCCACGTTCACCCAGGATTCGCCGTCCGGATTGCGGGTGGGCGATCGCGTAAGAGTCGACGGCAACCGACTCATCCGCGACTGACGTCGAGGTAGGTTCGGGAAATGCCATGGGGTAAGATTTCATCCCCCATGCCTGATCACCTGGTCGAGCTCTTCCAGCTCGTCGCGATAAAGGTCGAGGAGATCGATCGCGGCCTCGCGGCCCGCGGCATGGCCGTGGAAGGATGGCCGGAGCTGCGCGCGCTGGTGAAGAGGCAGGAAGCGATGCTCGACGAGCTGGGGGGGCGCACCACCGAGTTGTCCTCGCTGTCGTCCTTCCTGCAGACTCACTACGAGCGGGAAAAGGCGCGGCTCGCTCGCGAGCTTCATGACGAGCTGGGCGGCATCCTCACGCCGGCGAAGATGGACCTGTCGTGGTTGCAGGCGCACCTGGGCTCCGATGCGCAGTCCTCGGAGCGCATGACGCGACTGTCGGCGCTGATCGACCAGGGCATCGACTTGAAGCGCCGCGTCATCGAGGAGCTGCATCCCTCGCTCCTCGACCACCTCGGCCTCGCCTCCGCGGTGCAGTGGTACATGGAGGAAGCGTGCGGCGCGGCGAAGATCGACTGCAACCTGGTGGTAAGCCCGAAACTCGAGCGGATGGACCCGGATCGCGAGATCGCGATCTACCGCATCATCCAGGAGAGCATCACCAACGTCGTGCGCCATTCGAAGGCCAAGAAGGTCGAAGTGCGCATGGAACGCAACGACAAGGGCCTGCACATCTCGGTGCGCGACGACGGGATCGGCATCGCCGACCTCGACCGCGCGAGGAAGCAGTCGCACGGCGTGGCGGGAATGACCCAGCGCACGCGGGCGCTGGACGGAACGTTCAAGATGGAAAGCCGGCCGGGCGAGGGAACGCGAGTCGAGGTCTTCGTGCCCGCCGCGGGCTAGGCGGCGGCGTGCCGCGAACGGCTAATTCTCGCGGCTGGAGAGCAACTCCCCGATCAGCCGGGGAATGGTCGCGAAATCCTTGCTCTTGTCGAGGAAATAATCGGCCCCGGCCTCGAACGCGGCGACCTTGAGGGCCGGCACCGCGTGGTTGGTGAGCACGACGATGCACGCGGGGTTGGCGCCCCCCGTGGCGCGCAGCCGCCGGATCACGCCGAACCCGGTGCCCTGGGCGAGCTGCAGGTCGACGATGGCGAGCCCGATGGTGTAGCGATCGCAAGCGGCGAGCGCCTCGTCTTCGGTGGCGGCGGTGGCCACGACCTCGACGCGGCTGGGTACGGAGACGAGCTCCACCAGCCGTTCGGCGATCTGCGGCGAATCTTCCACCACGAGAGCGTTCATCAGCTCTCCTTCGAGGGGTCGTGCGCCGTATTGCAGCGGCCGCAGTGTGTCCTGCGGTCCGCGTTCATGCGGGGTGGCCGCGTGCATCTGCGCGCTGCCCGAGTCATGCCCGCTATAGGAATGGTCCAGTTCCATCACGCGATGAGCTGGTTCTTGACCGCGTAGTAGGTGATGTCGGCGTTGGACTTGAAGCTCATCTTCTCGAGGATGCGCGAGCGGTAAGTGCTCACCGTCTTCACGCTGAGGAAGAGCTCCTTGGCGATCTCGGAGACGCTCTGTCCGCCCGCGAGCTTGCAGAAGATCTGGAACTCGCGCTCCGAAAGCTGGGTGTGCGACGGCGAATCGGCCGCCGGCCCCGAGAGCCCCTGCGCGAGCTTGTCGGCGATGCGCGGGCTCACGTAGCGACGGCCCTGCGCCGCGGCGACGACCGCCGAGACGAGATTTTCCGAAGGCGCGTCCTTCGCGACGAAGCCCGAGGCGCCCGCCTTGAGCAGGTTGATGGCGTACTGGTCCTCGGGATAGCCGCTCACGATGAGCACCGCCATCTCGGGGCGAATCGCCTTGCTGCGATTGAGGACGTCCACTCCCGACATGTCGGAGAGCGACAGGTCGACCAGTGCCACGTCGAATGCGGAAGCGCGCACTTGCGCGATCGCCTCCTCGCCGGTGCGGGCCTCGCCAGCCACTTCCATGTCGACGCGTCCGGCAAAGACTTGCTTCAGCCCCATCCGCACGACGTCATGGTCATCGACGATCAGGAGACGGATCATTGTTCTGCTTTCTGCGGGTGTCTGCCATCCGCTTATTACAGCATGCCTGCCTGCGAGGGAGCCCGTCGGTAAGGACGGATTCGTTTGTAGGACTAATCCTACTCGCTGCGCCTCAGAAGGAGTAGCGGAGGACAACCTTGTCTCTTTTCACGGAAATGTTTTCCCGTTGCAGGCCGGGGATGTCCGGCATCAATTGGCGCGCGGGTTTGTAGACGATGTGCCCCGAGGTCTGGTCGTAGCACAAGGCGCGCGTGGAGCTGCACGACGAGCGGCTCTGGTCCTGGCGCACGTCGTGCGGCACGAAGTCGAGCACCGGCTCGTCCCCAGGAACGACGAAGGGCGCGTAGTTGTGCTGGGGCGCGGACTGCGTCGCGAGCGCGGCCTTGGGCTTGAGCTGCAGCGGCGGCTTGAGTTCCACAGCCGCGGCGTTCGGCGCGGCGACGAGGCCCAGGACCAACGCAAGGACGGGGAGCTTCATGAAGTGATCCTCCACCGAGCCCCAGATCCGGTATGCC
>JBGOST010000122.1:0-6671 GCA_041476125.1 Usitatibacter sp.
AGGTGCGGGTTGCTGCCGTCATGGCAGGAAATGCAGCGTTTCTCGATCGTCGGCCGGATGGCGGTTTCGTACTTCGCCTTGTCCGCGCCCTGCACCACCCAGTCGACGACGATCTTGAGATCATCGGGCGGGAGCATCGTCGACATCGGGCCGCGCAGCGCGGATTCGAGGCGCGAGCCCTTGCCGCTGCCGCTGTAGGCGATCACCAGGTCTTGGTAGGAGAGGCTGCCCGCGTTGCCGTCCTTGCCGGAATAGGTATGGAAGATGTACACCAGGGCGAAGAGGTAGCCCGCCCCCAGGATGAGCAGTGCCGACGTGTAGACGATCCGCAGGCTGTACGGCAACTCGGAGAAATGGTGGTACAGCCGGTGCAGAGGGGCATCGCTCATGATCCGTTCCCTTGTGTTGAATGCTCGCCGCGCGGAATCACTTCGCCTTCAACGAGGCGTAGAAGGCTCCGAGGTTGGCCATGTCCGTGTCGCTGAGCGGAGTCGCAAGGCTCTTCATCACCGGGTTGACGCGCTTGCCCGACTTGTAGTCCTTGAGCGCTTGCACGATGTCGGCTTCCGGCTTGCCGGCGAGCGCGGGATTCGGCTTCACGCCTTCGCCGTTCGCTCCATGGCATCCCCCGCAGCCCGCGGCCTTGGCCTTGCCGGCCGCCGAGTCTCCTGCCGCCTGCGAGGCGCCCGCGATCCCGAGAAATGCAACGGCTGCCGCGACCAGCAATTCGCGCTTCATGTTCTGTTTCCCTTTCAAGGTTGGATGAGCGTGGAAAATCCCGGCTATCTTACTTGCCCGGCACGAGTACGTACACGGCGGAACGCGCCTTCTGGCGCGAATAGTGCGCGGCGATGCTCTCGACGTCGAATTCGCTCAGCATTTCCGACATCGCGGCCATGGCCGTGCTCTTGCGCGTCCCGTTGCGGTACGCATGCAGCGCCTTTTCCAGGTAATCCGCGCGCTGCGCCGCGAGCGACGGGGAGCGCGGGTCGGTGCTGTTGCCGTTCACGCCATGGCAACGATCGCACCGCTCGGCCAATTGCGCGGCGGACATGGGCTTGCGCACGTTCGGCGCCTGCGGCGACTGCGTCGCGTAGTAGGCCGCGAGATCCTTGATGGCGCGCTCGTCGAGCGCGGCGACCGACCCCTTCATCGAATCGTTGCTGCGTGCGCCTTCCTTGTAGGCCCGCACCGCCAGCGCGAGATACTGCGCGTCCTGGCCGGCGAGGCTCGGGTTCGCGGAATTGCCGCTCACGCCTTGTTCCCCATGGCATCCGGCGCAAGCGGCCGCGCCGGCCTTGCCCGCGGCCGCATCGCCCGGGGACGGAGTCTGCGCGCGCGCCGGCTTCTGCAATGCATAGAAAAGGGCGATGTTGTTCATGTCCGCTTCGCCGAGCGCGGCCACGAGCGACTTCATGAGGTCGTTCTTGCGCTGTCCGCCCTTGTACGCCGCCATGGCCGCGACGAGGTATTTCGGGTCGAGTCCGACGAGGCTCGGCGTCCCCGGCATCTTGCTCACGCCGTCCTCGCCGTGACAGCCGGCGCAGCCCGCGGCCGCGGACTTGCCCGCTTGGACGGGATCGGGCCTTGCGGCGGCCTTCGCCCCGGCGGCGGCCGGTTGGGCGGGCTCGAGGCTGGAGTAATACGCGGCCGCCTTCATCAGCGCATCCTCGCTCATCAGCTTGACGGCAGCCGCCATCGGGTTGTCGCCCCGCGCGCCCGCCTTGTAGCTGCGCAGCTCGAGATACAGGTAGGCCGTGCGCTGGCCGGCGATGTGGGGCAGTCCCTTCGTCGCGCTGACCCCGGCAGTGCCATGGCAACCCTTGCAGGAGGAGTCCGCCACGCGCTTGCCTTCCATGACCTCCGAGGGCGTGGCGTACAAGGCGCGAAGCTCATCTCCGCCGGGCGTGATGCTGATGGGTTGCGCGCTCGCCTCGGGCAGCAGAAGCATTCCTGCGGCGGCCAGGGTGAATGCGGCGACGAGGGGAACTCGCAGGTTTCGGATCATCGGTCTTTTCTCGAGCGGGTTTGAGGTTCAGGCATAGCCCGGCGCTGCGACATGCAACGCAGAGGTTACCTTGCCATCAGACCAGGGGGGAAACAAGCGGGTCGCCAGGAACAGGACGGCGAAGGGCGCGAGGACCACCGCGAGCGCGGGCGCGAGCCCTTCACGATGGAAGATGAGCATGTGGTATTGGAGCAGCCCCTTGCCGGTCTTGGCGATCTCCTGCCCGCCGATGACGACGTTCCAGCGCATCATGAAGACCGACATCAACACGAGGCAGGCGCTCAGGGTGACGCCGATCACGAGCGCCTTTCCCGTCGTTCCCCGCCAGATGAGCCAGGAGAGGATGAGGATCGGCGTCACCGCGCCGATCGCGAATTGCAGGACGAAGAACGGAATGACGAGGCGGCCGGTGACATAGGCCATGATCGTGTCGATGCCCTCGCGGCCCTTGTAGACGATGTTGGCGAATTCGAGCCCCTCGAGCACCAGCGTGAGCATCGCGAAGCCCCACAGGGTATAGGCCATGCCCTTGAGGCAAGGCAGGTCCACGGCGACCCCGCGCAATTTGCACGACACGACATAGAGGAGGATCACCAGCGCGACCCCGGAGATGATCGCCGAGAAGAGGAATACCACCGGCATGAGATCCGAGGACCACCACTCGCGCGACTTGAGCGAGCCGAAGATGAATCCGACGTAGCCGTGCAGGCCGTGAGCCGCGGGGATGCCGATGACGGCGAGCGTGAAGATCCATTTCCGGTCGTAGCGCATCGCCTTCTCGCCCACGTCGTAGGAACCGAGCGTGAGCACGCGATAGAACCAGCCCAGCGGGCCCGTGCGCCGTTGCGCCTCGCCCACGATGTGGGGCCTGAATGCGAACCAGGACTCGAGCACCAGGAGGGCGATGTAGAAGCTGGCGAAGTAGCCGAACATGGCCATGGCCGAGGTCCAATGCGGCGTGATCGACGAATTGAACGCCCGCTCCGGGTGTCCCAAGTGCAGCAGCAGGGGCGTGGGCACGAAGAGCATGAAGGACAGCGAGATGAGCAGCGCGAAATGCGCCACGGGCTTGAATCGCTGCATGCCGAACACCTGGTAGAGGCTCGAAACGGTGAAGGCACCCGCCACGAGGCCCGTGAGGTACGGGTACGCGACGATGAGCACCGACCAGGGAATCACCGTCTCGTTCGGATAGACATACCCGGTGTAGGTCGCGGCGTGGAAGAGGGGATCCATCAGACCACCTCCTTGTCGAGGCCGACATAGAAAACGTTCGGCGCATTGCCGGTTTCGGGTCGCAGCACCTGCACCCGGTTATTGCGGATGAAGAGGCTCACGGGGCTCTGCTTGTCGTTGAGATCGCCGAAGACGCGCGCTCCCACCGGGCAGACCTCGACGCAGGCGGGCTGCAGGCCCTTCGTGATGCGGTGGTAGCACCAGGTGCACTTGTCCGTCACCCACTTCGTGTCATTGAAGAAGCGCGCCCCGAAGGGACAGGCCTGCACGCAGTATTGGCAGCCGATGCAGTATTCGTGGTCGATGAGCACGACGCCGTCGCGAGTCTTGTAGGTCGCGCCGGTGGGGCACACCTGGACGCACGCCGGGTGCGTGCAGTGATTGCACAGCTTCGGCACGAAGAACGCCTTCTCCACCTTCGCGCCCTGGTAGCGATTGGCGAACCGGTACTCGCGCTCCGAGCCTGAAGCGGCGATGTTCACCGGGTCCTGCTGGCTGTCGACGCGCGGCCTTTCTTCTCCCTCGAGGTAGACATAGCGCTCGACCCAGGTGCGGAAATGATGCGCGTCGCCGGCCACGCCGTTCTCCTTCTTGCACGCCTCGACGCAGCGCAGGCACCCGATGCATTTCGTCGCATCCACCCCGAATCCCCAGCGATGCTTCGACCAGTCGTAATCCTTGGTCGGAAACGAGGCGCCCGCGACCGGCTCGCTTTTGGCCCTCGCCTCCTGCACGGCGCCCAGGGCGCCGACTCCCGCGACCGCGGCGCCGGTACACGTCGCCGCTTGTCCGATCCGGGTGAGGAATCTGCGGCGTGCCGCCGATGAAAGAAGGGCTTCGCGTTTCATGGGGTTCTCCTTGCCTGCCCGGGTGGCTCGCAAGCCTGCTCGGCGTAATGCGCGGCGACGTTCGCGATGTCGGTGTCGCTCAATCCGCGCGCCACGCCGGCCATCATCGGGTCCTTGCGCAGACCCGCGCGGAAAGCCTTCAGCGCGTTAACGATGTAGACCGCCTTCTGGCCGGCGAGCTTGGGCCACGCGGGATTGGGCGCGATCCCCGTTTCGCCGTGGCAGGCCGCGCAGTTCTTCGCCAGCACCTTGCCGGCCGCCGGATCGCCGACGCGCGCAGCACTCGGCCCCGTCCCGCAGCGCAAGGTGCCGTAGTAGGCGGCGAGGTTCTGGACGTCGGCATCGGCGAGCGCCTGGGCGATCGGCGTCATCATCACGTCCTTCTGGTCCCCGGACTTGTAGGCGCCGAGGATCCGCGCGAGGTATGCGGCAGGCTGCCCGGCGAGGTTCGGCCAGATGTCGTTGCCGCTGACGCCGGCAGCGCCGTGGCAAGCCGCGCAGCTCGCCGCGCGCTTCTTGCCCGCCGCGGGATCGCCTGCGACCTTCATGGCGACCGCGGTGATCTTCGGCGAGTGCGGATTGTGGCAGGTGATGCATTGCTGGCCGCCGCCGTGCACGGCCGCGTCGATCTGCGGCTGCGCGCGTGGACGCCCCGGCATCGCTTCGTGGCAAAGGGTGCAGAGCTTTCGCGTATCCGCCGGAATCGGCAGCTTGCCGTTCGCGGGATGGCCCTTCGCCGCCCCGTGGCAAACCTCGCAGATCACCGTCTTGTGGTTGTTGGCCGACCAGAGCGCCACGCGCTCGGCATGGCAAGGCTCGCAATAGCGGGGCGTTTGGTAGACCGGCTCGAGGGCGGCGATTTCGGGCACCGAGTTGCCGCGGTAATGCCCGAACTCGTAGAACGAATCGGCGGTGAAGTAGGATTTCGCGGCCCACCCCGCGACGCCGAGGACGGCGACGAGGAGGATCAGTCGCGCGATATGCTTGGGCATGGGATCGCTCTAGAAAGCGTTCCGCCCACTAGCTGGGTCAACCGGGTCCGGAAGGATTCGACGCAGGGGGCGCGCCGTGCTTCGCGGGGATTGCGGCCATATCGGCCGCCGCCGCGGCGATGAAGAAGGCGCCGGCGACGAGCACGGCGGAAAGCACCAGAAGAACGGTTTTCATCGGGATCCCCAAGGGGTTCGAGTCCTGTCGCAGTTTCCCCCTTGAATCGAACCCCGGCTTGACCGCCGTCAAGCCGTCACGTAAGCACGGTAGCTCGGGTCGTACATCTGGGTGCGCACGTACGCGGCCAGGTCGGCGGGCCGGGGTTGCGTCGCGAAACCCTGGACGTAGGCCACTCCCGCCACCGCGGTGGCGATCTGCGCCGATACCTCGCGGATGCGCGCAAGCGGCGGATAGAGGCTTCCCTGGTCCAGGTCGGAGTGCGTGACGAGGGAGGCGAGCGCCGCGGCGGCCGCGAGGAACATCTCGTCGGTCACGCGCGTCGCCTGGCTCGCGAGGATACCGAGGCCGACGCCGGGAAAGATGTACGAATTGTTGCATTGGCGCGGCACATAGGTGCGCCCGTTCAGGACGACGGGCGGGAACGGGCTGCCGCAAGCGAAGAGCCCGCGTCCGCGCGTGTGCGCGTAGGCCTGCTCCGCGGTGCACTCGGATCTCGAAGTCGGGTTCGAGAGCGCGAACACGATCGGCGCGGGGTTGATCACGGCCATCTCGCGCAGCACCTCCGGGGTGAATGTGCCGCCCACGGCGGCCACGCCGATGATCGCGGTCGGCCTGAGGGCCTTCACCGCCTGCAGGAAATCGGCGCACGGCGCGTGCTCGTGCGCGTAGGGCAGCTTGTGCGCGGCGAGATCGTGCCGTTTCTTCACCACCAGGCCGTGCGAATCGAACAGCCAGCAGCGCTCGCGCGCCGCTTCTTGCGTGAGCCCCTCGCGTTGGGCGGCGAGCGCGAAGAGGTCGGCGATGCCGCTCGCGGCCTCCCCCGCGCCCATGAAGAGCACGGTCTGCTCGGTCAGCAGGCCGCCGGTGACACGCAGCCCCGCGAGCAGCCCCGCGAGGGCCACCGCGGCGGTGCCCTGGATGTCATCGTTGAACGCGCAGATGCGCTCGCGGTACTTGGCGAGCAGGCGGAAGGCGTTGTGCCCGGCGAAATCCTCGAACTGGATCAGCACGCCCGGGAAGACTTCGCGCGCCGCCGTGACGAACTCTTCGAAGAGCGCGTCGTATTCCTCGCGCGGCAGGCGTTTGCGATTGATCCCGATGTAGAGCGGGTCGTCGAGCAGCTCCTCGTTATTGGTGCCCACGTCGAACATGACCGGCAGGCAGCGCTGCGGCGCGATACCCGCGCAGGCGGTGTAGAGCGAGAGCTTGCCGACCGGGATGCCCATGCCGTTGGCGCCGAGGTCGCCGAGGCCGAGGATGCGCTCGCCGTCGGTGACGACGATGACGCGCACGTCGCGGTTCGGCCACTGCTTCAGGATGTCGGCGATCATGCCGCGCTCGTTGCGCGTGATGAAAACGCCGCGCGAGCGGCGGAAGATGTGGGCGTAGCGTTGGCAGCCGAGACCGAC
>JBGOST010000123.1:0-6664 GCA_041476125.1 Usitatibacter sp.
CGAGGACGAGATCGGCGCGTTCGGCCACCGCGTGTTCACCGACAGCGCGCCGGTGCTCGAAGTGGCGCTGGCCGCCGGATCCGGACTGGGATGGCGCGGCAAGCACACGCTGCTCCTCACGCGCGACGCCGGCTCGTGGTTCTTCCTGGGAGAGCTTTTCGTGGGCCTCGATCTCGAGAAGGACGCACGCGTCACCGAGCATTGCGGCACGTGCGAGCGCTGCATCGCGGTGTGCCCCACGCAGGCGATCGTCGCACCGTTCGAGCTTGACGCGCGCCGCTGCATCTCGTACCTGACGATCGAGCACGCCGGCAGCATCCCCGAGGAATTGCGGCCGCTCATGGGCAACCGGATCTACGGCTGCGACGACTGCCAGCTCGTGTGCCCGTGGAACAAGTACGCGAAGGTCGCGAACGATCCGGACTTCGCCGTGCGCAACGGACTCGACTCAGCCGGCCTGGTGGAACTCTTCGCGTGGAGCGACGACGAGTTCAACCGGCGCTTCGAAGGCTCCGCGATCCGCCGCATCGGGCACGAGCGGTGGCTTCGCAACCTTGCCGTGGCGCTCGGCAATGCGCCGACTTCAGAGCGCATCGTCGCGGCCCTCGAGGCGCGCCGCGACCATCCTTCGGAACTCGTGCGCGAGCACGTCGCGTGGGCGCTCGCGCGCCATGTTGCGCCGCAGCCGAGCGGCGAACCCTAGCCCGCGACGAAGCGCCGCAGCTCCGCGGCGAGCTTCGCGAGCGAAGGCTTGTGCACGTACATCATGTGCCCGGCCTCGTAGTAGCTCACCGAGATGTTCTTGCGCAGCTCGGGCGCGAGCCCCAAGTGATCTAGCGTGTAGTCGGCCGAGTAGTGCGGCGTGGCGAAATCGAAATATCCGCTCGCCACCAGCACGCGCATCTTCGGGTTCATCGACATCGCCTTGCGCAGCGTCTCGCCGACGGAGGCGTAGCGATTGGGGTAATCCTTCCAGCCCCACTCGAGGTAGAAGGGCCGGATCACCTCGTAGGGCAGGTCGGCTTCGAAGCGCAGATCGCCGCGCACGTAGTCGTTCATCAACGCGGCGTAGGAGCCGTAGATCTGCGCCATTCCCGGATCGAATTCGAAATGCTCGCCCGCCGAGTCGCGGTCCACACCCGTGTAGCGCGCGTCGAGGCGCCCTACGGTGCGGCCCTCGTCGCGCAGCAGTTCCTTGCAGAAGCGGAAGATCTCGATGCGCAGGTCGGTGCGCTCGACGTACTCGCGGGATAGGCCCGTGTAGCGCGCGAGCTTCGCGACGATTTCCTTGCGCTCCTTCGCGGGGAGCCGCGCGCCCAGGAACAGGGCCTGCGCGTACTGCGTCTCGGCAAACGCCTCGACTTCGTCGAGGACCTTGCGCAGCGGCTTCCTCGCGAGGTCCGCGGGCAGCCGCTTGTGAAACCACGCCGCCGCGGTGTAGGTCGGAAGGAAGAGAATGTTCGGCATGTCATTGGTGCGTTCGAAGCGCAGCACCTGGAAATCGAGCGCGCACGAGATGAGCATCACGCCGTTCAAGTACATGCCGTAGCGCTCGAGCAAATGGCCCGAGAGGCCCGAGGCGCGCGTCGTCCCATACGATTCGCCGATGAGGTACTTGGGGCTCGCCCAGCGCCCGTAGCGCGAGATCCAGAGCCGGATGAATGCGCCAACGCTCTCGAGGTCGCGCTTGTACTCGTGGAACTCCTTCACTTTCTCGCCTTCGACCATGCGGCTGAAGCCGGTGCCGACGGGATCGATGAAGACGAGGTCGGAAACGTCGAGGAGCGAGAACTCGTTGGCGACGAGCCGCCCGGGCGGGGCGGGCGCGTAGCCCTCGTCGTCCAGCGCCACGCGCTTGGGCCCCAGCACGCCCAGGTGCAGCCACACCGAGCTCGATCCCGGCCCGCCGTTGAACGAGAAGGTGACCGGGCGCGCCGCCTTGCTCGCGACGTCGTCCAGCGTGTACGCGATGAAGAAGACTTTCGCGCGCGCCTTTTCGCCCTCGCTCTTGCCCTCCTTCTCGGACTCCTCCTTCATCACGAGAGTGCCGCAGGTCACCGTGTAGGAGATCTGCTTGCGGCCGATCTTCGCGCGGTGGTGCGTGATGGAGATCTGGTCGGCGGGCTCGGGGCGGTCGCGCTTCTCGATCGTTGCGGAGACTTTTTCGACGCTGGATTCGGTCATGGTCGTATTCTTCGTATGATTGGGCCCCGGTCACCAGGGCGACGGGGGCTCTCATGCTAACCGAATGCAGGAAGCGATGAAGTCTTCACCAGCCATCCCCCGCGGCGTGTGGGTGCTCGGTTTCGTGAGCATGTTGATGGACATCTCCTCGGAGATGATCCACAGCCTGCTGCCGCTTTATCTCACCGTGGGGCTGGGAGCCAGCGCGCTCGTGGTGGGCGTGATCGAAGGCGTGGCGGAAGCCTCCACTCTCGTGGTGAAGCTGTTCTCGGGGGCCCTTTCGGATCGCCTGCGGCATCGCAAATGGATCGCGGCTGCGGGCTACGGCATGGCGGCGCTGTCGAAGCCGCTCTTCGCGTTGGCCACGGGGCCGTGGCTGGTCTTCACAGCGCGCTTCCTCGATCGCATCGGCAAGGGCATTCGCGGCGCGCCGCGCGACGCGCTGATCGCCGACCTCACACCCAAGGAGATTCGCGGAGCGGCCTTCGGGCTGCGTCAATCGCTCGACACCATCGGCGCCATCGCCGGCCCGATGCTGGCGATGGCGCTGATGCTGGCGTGGAGCGACGACTTCCGCAAAGTGTTCTGGGTGGCGGTGATTCCGGGGATGCTGTCGTTCCTCCTGATCGCGTTCGCCGTGAAGGAGCCGGAGGCACCCTCTCCCCGGCCCTCTCGCAAGGGAGAGGGAGGACATCACGTCAAGCTCAATCGCGCGACATTGCGCGCGCTCGGAGGCGCGTTCTGGGGCGTGGCGATCGCCGGGGCGGCGCTGACACTCGCGCGCTTCAGCGAGGCGTTTCTCATCCTGCGCGCCCAGGACCTCCACCTCGCGGTCGCATTCGCCCCGCTCGTCCTCGTGGGGATGAACGTGGTCTATGCCGCGACGGCATACCCCGTGGGCCGCCTCGCCGATCGCATGTCGCCGCGGATCCTCCTCGCCGCGGGCATCGCCTGCCTCGTCGCAGCCAACCTCGTGCTGGCGCTGGCGTCTGGACTCGTCGCGATCGGCGTGGGTGTGCTGCTCTGGGGCCTGCACCTGGGGCTGACACAGGGACTCCTGGCCGCAATGGTCGCGCACGCCTCGCCCCCCGCCCTGCGCGGCACCGCGTTCGGGGTCTTCAATTTCGTGAGCGGCATCGCGATGCTGGCCTCGAGCATCCTCGCCGGGGCGCTGTGGCAATTCATCGGTCCCGCCGCGACGTTCTGGGCCGGCGCCCTGCTCGCCGCCGCTTCGTTCACGCTCACGCGCTTTTCGACGCGGGTTTAGACTGCACGCAGTCCTTCACCGGAGATACCCATGAGGCGATCGATCGTCGCGCTGGCCGCTGGAATCGCGCTCGCGTTTTCCGCCGCCGCGCAGGTCTACAAATGGACCGATCCCTCCGGAAAGGTCCATTACGGCGACAGCCCGCCCGCCGATACCAAGACCGAGCAGATCAAGGTCGAGGTGCGCTCCCACGAGGGTCCCGTGGAGGTGAAGGACTGGTCCGCGATCCTGCGCAAGCGCTCGTACACCCCGGTGGCGGAGGCGCAGAGCATCACCATGTACTCGACCAGCTGGTGCGTGCATTGCAAGCGCGCGCGCAGCTACTTCAAGGAGAACGGCATCCGCTACAACGACGTGGACGTCGAAGCCTCCGAGGCGAACAAGAAGGAGTTCAAGGAGCTGGGCGGCGGCGGCGTGCCGCTGATCCTCGTCGGAGACAAGGCGATGCGCGGCTTCAGCCCGCAGAAGTTCGAATCGCTCCTGAAGAAGTCCTGACGTGAGGGCCCTTCTCCTCCTGGGTGCGGCGCTAGCCGCCGCGCTCTCGACGCAAGCGCAAGGCGCGCTTCCACTCGATCGCATCAAGCTCCCGCCCGGGTTCGAGATCACCGTCTTCGCCGAGGGCGTCCCCGATGCCCGCTCGATGGCGCTGGGCGACAAGGGCACGCTCTTCGTCGGCACGCGCACCGCCGGCAGCGTCTACGCGATCAAGCACGACGGCCGCAAGGCGACGCAGGTGATGACGATCGCCGCCGGCCTCAACATGCCCAACGGGGTCGCGGTGAAGGACGGCGCGCTCTTCGTGGCCGAAGTGAGCCGCGTCCTGCGCTACGACGCCATCGAAGCGAACCTCCCCAAGCCGCCGGCGCCGCACGTCGTATACGACAAGTACCCGCGCGAGCGGCACCACGGCTGGAAATTCATTCGCTTCGGGCCCGACGGCTGGCTCTACGTGCCGGTGGGCGCGCCGTGCAACATCTGCGATCGCGAGGCCCCCTACGCGTCGATCACGCGCCTGAAGCCCGACGGCTCGGCGATGGAGGTGGTGGCGCGCGGCGTGCGCAACAGCGTGGGCTTCGACTGGGATCCGCGCACCCGGGAGATGTGGTTCACCGACAACGGCCGCGACATGCTGGGAGACGATGTCCCGCCCGACGAGCTCAACTTCGCGCCCAAGGCAGGCATGCACTTCGGATTTCCATACTGCCACGGCGGCGAGATTGCCGACCCGCAATTCGGCTCCAAGCGCTCATGTAGTGAGTTCACCCCGCCCGCGCAGAAGTTCGGCGCGCACGTGGCCTCGCTCGGGATACGCTTCTACACCGGATCGATGTTTCCCGCGGAGTACCAGAACCGCATCTTCATCGCCGAGCACGGCTCGTGGAACCGCTCGAGGAAGAGCGGCTACCGCGTGATGCAGGCGAAGGTCGAGGGCGGCAAGGTCGTCGAGTACGGCGTCTTCGCCGAGGGCTTCCTCGACAAGGCGAGCGACACCGCGTGGGGCCGCCCCGTGGACGTGCAGGTCATGCCCGACGGCTCGCTCCTCGTCTCCGACGACCACACCAACGCGATCTACCGCATCGCCTATCGAAAGTAGGCGTATCTCCGAGATGGTCGGAAGTCCATTGTTGCGGGTGCAATGCGGAGCAGGTCGGGATGTGCGAATCCGCACAGCGGGCCCGCGCGGTCGGGTGGACACTTCAGTCGAGGAAACAGCGAGAGGGAAGCACGTGTCCAACGCCCGCATCGACCGCATGTTGCGCGAGCTGAACGCCGATCCGTCGGCCCAGTTCTTCCAGAAGCTGTTCGGCCTCGTCGGCCTCGGCGAGCGGCCAAAGGCCGCAAAGAAAACCGAGCAGCGCACCCGTACCGCCAGGGAGCTCGGCCCCGTCGCCTGAAATAAGAGGGTCAGACTCCAATATCGACCCTTTTATTTCCAGGCGTTGACCGTCTTCTTGAACGCCGGCGCGCGGCGATGCTTAGTCGCCTGCTCGAACGCATAGGCGAGCGCAGCGGCGCGCTGCAATGCATGTTCCTTCATGGGCTCCCTCAATCGACTTTCGCACCGGTCTGCCTCACGACGTTGCCCCATTTCACGACCTCGGCGCGCACGTACTCGGTGAATTGCTGCGGCGTGCCGCCGATCGGCTCCATCGTGAGCGACTCCAGGCGCTCGCGCACGTCCGGCATCTTGAGGATGCGGTTCATCGCGTCGTTCAACTTCTGCACGATCTCGGGCGGCGTGCCGGCCGGGGCGAAGAAACCCACCCAGGTGTATTCCTGGATCTCGGGATAGCCCAGCTCGGTGAACGTGGGGACATCGGGCAGCAGCGGATGGCGCGCGGCACTCGAGATCGCGAGCGCGCGCAGGCGCCCCGAGCGCACGAACGGAATCGGCGCGGTGACTGCGAGAGAACCGATCGGCGGTTCCCCCGCCACAACCGCCGCCGCGGCGGGCCCGGCGCCCTTGTACGGAATATGGACCATGTCGAGCTTCGCGATCGCCTTGAAGATGTGCTCGCCGGTGAGGTGGGGCGTGGTGCCGGTGCCTGGCGAGGCGTAGGCGAACTTCGCCGTCTTCGCCATTTCGAGCAGCTCCGGCAGCGTCTTCGCGGCAAACGCGGCATTGACCACGATCACGTTCGGTTGCGTCGCCGCCTGCACGATGGGCGCGAAGTCGCCCGGCTCGTACCCCGCGTTGGGCGAAAGCGTGACGTTGACCGCGAAAGCGCTCGAAGTGACGAGGATCGTGTAGCCGTCGGGGGCCGCCTTCGCCACGAACTGCGTGCCGAGGTTTCCGCTCGAGCTGGGGCGGTTCTCGACGACCGCGGGCTGGCCGAGAACGTCGGGCACCTTCAACGCCACCAGCCGCGCGACCACGTCGACCGGTCCGCCCGGCGCGAACGCGACGATGAAATGAATGGGCTTGGTTGGATAGCCCTGCGCAAGAGACGGCGAGGTCGGCACCACCGCAAGCGCCGCGACCAGGACTGCTGCCAATCGCAATGTCATTCTCTTGTCTCCTTTTCGCGGTCGTCTGTCGCTTCGGCCGTCTTGCCGAAGGCGGAAAGCACGCAGACCAGCGCGCAGATGAAATGGAATCCGGACAGCCCCCAGAAGAATGCCTTGAAAAGCGGTGCGTAGGAGCTTGTCTCGGGAAGCTGCCGTGCGCTGGCCGCCACGTTGATGCCCAGGCCCCCGTTCACGAAGGCGAAA
>JBGOST010000124.1:0-6633 GCA_041476125.1 Usitatibacter sp.
CCATCGCTCACGGGGCTATCGCCTCCGCTCGACGAGCTCAAGGACGACGTGGTGCGCCTCGCCCAGGACTTCCACGGGCAGCATGCGCGCCTGCAGGAGCGCCTCGATACCGCGCGCCAGCAGATCTTCTTCCTCACCAACCACGACGCGCTCACCGGGCTTCCCAACCGCAAGGCGCTCGAGGAGCGGCTGGAAAGCGCGCTCGCCACCGCGAAGAGCCAGGGAAGCACGCACGCGCTGCTCTTTGCCGACATCGATTTCTTCCACCGCATCAACGATTCCTTCGGCCACCTCGCGGGCGATGAGCTGTTGCGGCGCATTACCCCGGTGCTGCAATCGAGCCTGCGCGAGGGCGAGACGCTCGCGCGCATCGGCGGCGACGAGTTCGCGGTGCTCCTCGAGAACTGCAGCGCGGAATTCGCCCATGCCGCCGCGACCCAGCTGCGCGACGCGGTGCAGTCGTGGCAGTTCGACTGGGCGGAGAAGTCCTTCCAGGTCGGCGTGAGCGTGGGGGTGGTCGCCATCACCCGGCTCGCGCCCAGCCTCTCGGCGATCATGAGCGAGGCCGATACGGCGTGCTTCACCGCCAAGGAGCAGGGGCGCAACCGCGTCTTCGCCTTCCACGACGCGAGCGCGTCGCAGTACATGCGCCAGACGAGCCGCGGGTGGTTGAAGCGCATCAACGACGCCCTCTCGGAAGGCGCCTTCACGCTGCTCTACCAGCCGATCGTGGCCATCGACGCGCCGAATGCGCCCGGCATGCCGCGCGTCGAGGCGCTGCTGCGCATGAGCGAGACCGGCGGGGAGCTCATCCTGCCGATGTCGTTCATTCCCGTGGCCGAGAGATACGACCTCATGCGCATCATCGACCGCTGGGTGGTCGATCGCGCCTTCTCCGATTTCCGCCGCCTGGTGAAGATGCGCAACGACCCGTCGCCGGCGGAGTTCTCGATCAACCTCTCGGGCCACACGCTGTCCAGCCCCGACTTCGCCGACTTCATGCAGGAGAAGTTCGCGCAGTACGGCGTGCCGCCGCAGTGCCTCTATTTCGAGATCACCGAGACCGCTGCCATCGCCAATGTCGAGCGCGCACGCACTTTGATAGAAACGCTGCGCGGCATGGGCGTGCGCTTCCTGCTCGACGATTTCGGCAGCGGGCTCTCGTCGTTCAATTACCTCAAGCATTTCCCGGTCGACGGCATCAAGATCGACGGCCTGTTCGTGAAGGGGGTGGCGAAGAACTACCTCGACTACGCCCTCGTCGAATCGATCCAGCGCATCGGCGTGAGCCTCGGCCTGCAGACCATCGCCGAATACGTGGAGAGCGAGGACATCGCGCGCAAGCTCACGCAGATCGGGGTCGTGCTGGGCCAGGGCTTCCACCTCTCGCCGCCGCGGACCTGGGAGACGCTCTTCGAGCAGAAGGCTGCTGTATAATTCGCGGCTGCCGGATACCGAAGAAAAAACCCAGCGCCATGCCCTCCAAAAGAATCCTCGCCGCGGTCGCGCTAGCGACCGGCGTTCTCGGCGCCCAGGCCGCGGACAACAACGTCACCACGATCGAGAACAAGAAGGCCCAGTGCCAGGGATGCCACGGCATCCCTGATTGGAAGACGGCTTATCCGGAGATCTACCGCGTGCCCAAGCTGGGCGGGCAGAAGCCGGCGTACATCGTCGCCGCGCTGAAGGCCTACAAGAGCGGGGAGCGCGATTTCCCGACCATGCGCGCGATCGCGGCCGACCTGTCCGACAAGGACATGGAGCAGCTCGCCGCGTACTACGGTGCCGCCCCCGCGGCCGCCGCCGAGAAGAAGTGAGGCCCGCCATGAATTCCAGGATCCTCACCGCAGCCGCGCTTCTCGCGATGGCGCTTCCGGCAGCCGCCGCATCGGGAGATGCCGAGGTCGGGAAGAAGAAGTCCACGCCCTGCGCCGTGTGCCATGGCCAGGACGGCATCAGCCCGAGCCCCGAATTCCCGAACCTCGCCGGCCAGCACCCGGACTATCTCGAGAGCGCGCTCAAGCACTACAAGAACGGCAAGCGCAAGAACCCCATCATGCAGGCGCAGGTGACCAACCTCACGCCCAAGGACATGATGGACCTCGCCGCGTACTTCTCCTCCCAGAGGGGCCTGCAGCTGAAGCGCTAGCAGGACCGGCATCGCGTGAATCGAATCGTCCATATCTCCCTCAAGGTCGACGACGTCAAGAGGACCGGGGACTTCTACCACGACGTCTTCGGATTCCTGGACGCGGAGACGCGCAAGACCCGCGATCACCTCTCGCGCCACATGAGCGACGGCAACATCGACTTCACCCTGATGAAGTACGACGCCGGCACGCAGTCGAAGGAGTCGAAGGCTTCCGGCGACGGCCCCTGCATCCACCACTTCGCGATCGAGGTCGCCGACATCGCCCGGGCCACCGGGCAGATCCGCGAGTGGGGCTGCGAGATCGTGAGCGATGCGGGCGTGATCCCGGTCAAGTTCCGCGCGCCCGGCGGGACCGTGGCGGAGCTGGTGCCGGTCGGGCGCTACAAGCGCGCCGCGAGCGACCATCCGATCTCTCCCATCGTGCATCTCTCGCTCAAGGTCGACGACCTCGAGCGGGCGGGCGACTTCTACAAGGACGTCTTCGGCTTCAAGGACGCCGTGACGCGCAAGACGCGCGACCACACCTCGCGGCACATGACCGACGGCGAGATCGACTTCACGCTGATGCAATACGACGCGGGGACGAGGTCGAAGGAATCGGTGGCCGCGGGCGAGGGGCCGTGCATCCACCATTTCGCGATCGAGGTGAAGGATCTCGAAGGGGCGACCGAGAAGATCAAGGCGTACGGCTCGCAGATCGTGAGCGACCCCGGGGTCATCCCGGTCAAGTTTCGCGCTCCCGGAGGAACCATCGCGGAGCTGGTGCCGGTCGGGCGCTACAAGCGCTAAAGCGGCGGCGATGAAATCCTACGCGTGGAGCGGGGACTTCTGGTCGGGGCTGGCACTCGCCGCGCTGGGCGCCTACATCGTGAGCCGTGCCTGGGCCTGGGTGTACATGGGAGAGGACGGCCCGGGGGCGGGCTTCTTCCCCATGTGGTACGGCGGCGCGATGGTGGTCCTGTCGCTCCTGCTCGTCGCCGGCGCCGTTCTCAGGGCGCCATCCCCGCAGCCGCAAGTGCTCTGGCGTGACGTCGGCCGCGCGCTCACCTGCTGGGTGGCGTTCGTGGCGTGCATCGCGCTCATGCCGCTGGCGGGCTTTCCCGTCTCCTTCGCGCTCCTCACATGGTTCATCGTCGCGGTGATGGCGCGCCAGCCGCAGCGCGTGGCACTTCCCCTGGCCATCGCGGGCGCTGCCGGCTTCTACGCGTTGTTCGACCTCGCGCTCGACCTGTCGTTGCCCAAGGGATTGTTGTTCTAGGCCGAGGCCGCCATGGAAATCTTGAGCGGGCTCCTGCAGGGCTTCCACGTCGCGCTCACCGCGAACAACCTCCTCATGTGCGTGATCGGGGTGGTGCTGGGCACGGTGATCGGCGTCCTGCCGGGTCTCGGGCCGCCCGCGACTATCGCGATGCTGCTGCCGCTCACCTTCAAGCTCGAGCCCACGGGCGCCATGATCATGCTCGCCGGGATCTACTACGGCGCAAAGTACGGCGGCTCGACCACTTCGATCCTCCTCAACGTGCCGGGCGAGTCGTCGTCGGTGGTGACGTGCATCGACGGCTACCAGATGGCGCGCAAAGGCCGCGCCGGGCCGGCGCTGGGAATGGCCGCCATCGCTTCGTTCATCGCGGGAACGTTCGGCGTCCTGGCGCTGATGCTGGTCGCCCCGCCGCTGGCGAAGCTCTCGCTCGCCTTCAGCGCGCCCGAATACTTCGCGCTGATGGTCCTCGGGCTCACGATGGTGGTGCTTCTCGCGGGAGAGTCCCTCACCAAGGCGTTCCTCGCCATGCTGGTCGGGCTGTGGATCGCGAGCATGGGGACCGACCTCTTCACCGCGACCTCGCGCTTCACCTTCGATCGCATGGAGCTGCTCGGCGGGATCGACTTCATCATCGTCGCGATCGGCGTATTCGCCATCGGGGAAGTGCTGGGCAACATGGAGCCGGCGAAGCCCGCGGAAATGCTGCCCGTTCCCAAGGGGCTCAAGAACCTGCTGCCCACGTGGGAGGACATGAAGAAATGCCGCTTCGCGTTCGTCAACGGCTCGGTGGTGGGATTCCTCATCGGCATCCTTCCCGGCGCGGGCTCGACGATCGCCTCGTTCATGAGCTACGGCATCGAGAAGGCGGTCGCGAAGCATCCGGAAGAATTCGGGCACGGCGCGATCGAGGGCGTGGCGGCTCCGGAGGGCGCGAACAACGCCGAGACCGGCGGAGCGCTGGTGCCGCTGCTCACGCTCGGCATTCCGGGAAGCGGCACCACCGCGATCCTCCTCGCCGCGCTGGTGCTGTGGGGATTCAAGCCGGGGCCGCTCTTCATCCAGGACAACCCGCAGATGTTCTGGGGGCTCGTCGCCAGCATGTACATCGGCAACGCGCTGCTCCTGATATTGAACCTCCCGCTCGTGGCGGTATTCGCGCAGATCCTCAAGCTGCCGGGCTATGCCATGTATCCGTTGATCCTCGGCGTGTCGATCGTCGGGGTGTATACCGCGGGCTCCAGCATGTTCCAGCTGGGGCTGCTCGCGCTCTTCGGCTTGCTGGGCTATCTCATGCGCAAGCTCGACTACCCGACCGCGCCCCTGGTGCTGGGGTTGGTGCTGGGAGACTCGATGGAAAAGGCGCTGCGGCAATCGCTCATGATGTCGCAAGGGGACCCGTCGATCCTGCTCCGCCCGATTCCAAGCGTCCTTCTCGCCCTGGCGGCGCTGTTGTTGGCCGTCCCGCTGTTCAAGCGATTCAACGCACTGCGCGTGCGGATGATCGACCGTGAAGCCTGAAAGCTTTTCTTCCTGGAGAAACGTCATGCGGAATTTTCGATGGATGCGTAACTGTGTGGTCTCGGCCGCTGCGATATTCGCGGCGGGAATCGCGCTCGCCGACTGGGTTCCCACCAAGCCGGTGGAATTCATCGTCCACACCGGGCCCGGCGGGGGCAGCGACCTGCTCGCGCGCGCCGTGGCCCAGATGATGGAGAAGGAGAAGCTGGTGCCGGTGCGCATCCAGGTCATCAACAAGCCGGGCGGCAATGGCGCGGTGGCCGCGGCGGCGATCGCCGAGCGCAAGGACGACCCGCACACGCTCGGCTTCATCACCAGCGTGTGGATCGCGAATCCGCTCACGACGAGCGAGGCCAAGGTCACGCTTCATGATTTGAAACCGGTCGCGCAATTGCTGATGGAGCCGGCGGTGTTCGCGGTGCGCGCCGACTCGCCCTTCAAGACCCTCAAGGATTTCATCGAAGCCGCGCGCGCGAAGCCCGGCCAGATGAAGCAATCGGGCGGGTCGGTGACTTCGCGCGACAACATCGTCCGCCAGCAGCTTCAGCATGCCACCGGGACCAAGTGGGCCTTCGTCTCGTTCCAGGGCGGCGGGGAGCGCCTGGCCGCGCTCCTCGGCGGCCACGTCGACATCATGGTGATCGAGCCGCAGGAAGCCGGCGAGCAGGTGCGCGCCGGAAAGCTGCGCGTGCTCGCCCAGCTCGCGGACCGCCGGCTTCCCGGCTATCCCGACGCGCCCACGCTGAAGGAGGCGGGCTTCGACGTGACGCCGACCCCGCAGATTCGCGCCGTGGTGGCTCCTCCCCAGATGCCGGCGGAAGCCGTGGCGTATTGGGAAGGACGATTCGCCAAGCTGTGCGACACGGCTTCGTGGAAGAAATACGTCCATGACAACCAGCTCGAGGAAAGCTTCCGTCCCGGGCCGGAGCTGCGCAAGTCGATCGTCGACATCGAAAAGCAGCTGCGCGAGCAATTCCAGCTGGCGGGCATCAAGGTGGTTCGTTGAGAGCGCTGGGACTCGACTTCGGCACGACCAACACCGTGCTGTCGTGGGCGCACGGGCACCGCGCCTCCGATCCGGTCATGTTCCAGTTTCTCACCTCGCGCCTGTTTTCGTTTCGCTCGGCGCTGTGCTTCTGGGACGAGGGCGACGAAAACCATCCCCAGGTCATGTCCGAGGCGGGGCCCTGGGCGATCCAGAAATTCATCGAGGCTTCGGGCGAATGCCGCTTCATCCAGTCGCTCAAGACCTTCGCCGCGAGCCGGCTCTTCGAGAGCACCGGCATTTTCGGGCGCGCGTTCAAGTTCGAGGATCTCTTCGGCGCCTTCTTCAAGAAGCTGCGTCTGCATGCGACCCCGCAGCTCGACCCGCTGCCCCGCGACCTGCTCGTCGGGCGCCCCGTGCAGTACGCCGGCAGCCGGCCCGATGCGGCGCTCGCGAGGAAGCGCTACGAGCTGGCCCTCGCGCCCTTCGGCTTCGAGCGCATCCGCCAGGTCTACGAACCGGTCGCCGCCGCATTCTTCTATGCGCAGACGCTGGAGCACAGCGCCACGGTGCTCGTCGCGGATTTCGGCGGCGGCACGACGGACTTCTCGGTGGTTTCCTTCGAGGTCGGCGCGGGCGGTTTGCGCGCCAAGGCGCTCGGACATTCCGGGGTCGGCGTGGCGGGCGACCGTTTCGACTACCGCCTCATCGACCGCG
>JBGOST010000125.1:0-6574 GCA_041476125.1 Usitatibacter sp.
AGCCCATCCTCGCGCGGGATCTCAAGACCCATGGCGCGATGGCGGCACTCCTCAAGGGCGCGCTCGCTCCCAACCTCGTGCAGACGCTCGAGCATTCCCCCGCGTTCATCCACGGCGGCCCGTTCGCCAACATCGCCCACGGCTGCAACTCGGTGCTCGCCACGCAGACCGCGCTGAAGCTCGGAGACTACGTGGTGACCGAGGCGGGGTTCGGCGCCGACCTGGGGGCGGAGAAATTCGTCGACATCAAGTGCCGCAAGGCCGGGCTCAAACCCTCGGCGGTGGTGCTCGTGGCGACGATCCGCGCCCTCAAGTACCACGGCGGCATCGAAGTGAAGGAGCTGGGCAAGCCCAACCTCGAGGCGCTCGCCAAGGGCATCACCAACATCGAGCGCCACGTGAACAACATCCGCAACAACTACGGCTTGCCGTGCGTGGTTTCCATCAACCACCGCACCGAGGACACCGACGAGGAAGTAAAGATGCTGATGGACAAGATGGCGCACCACGGCGCCAAGGTGATTCTCGCGCGCCACTGGGCCGAGGGCGGCAAGGGGGCGGTCGAGGTCGCCAAGGAAGTCGTGCGCCTCTGCGACGAGCCCACGGATTTCAAGTTCGTCTACGACGAGAAGGACACGCTCTGGGACAAGATGAAGGCGATCGCCACCAAGATCTACGGCGCCTCCGACATCACCGCGGATTCCAAGGTGCGCGCCCAGATCAAGAAGCTCCAGGAGTCGGGCTACGGGCACTACCCGGTATGCGTGGCGAAGACGCAGTACTCGTTCTCCACCGATCCGCAGCTGCGTGGGGCGCCGTCGGGCCACGTGGTGAACGTGAGGGAGGTGCGGCTCGCCGCCGGGGCGGAGTTCGTCGTCATGATCTGCGGCGACATCATGACGATGCCGGGATTGCCCAAAGTGCCTTCGGCCTGCGCGATCGACGTGGACGACAGCGGGAAGATCGTTGGTTTGTTCTGACCGCGCCCGGCGGCCCCCGGCCTTTTCTGAGCGATAATCGGCGGCTATGAACAAGGCCGGAGACCTCCCCCTCACGCCCCAGAGCCTCGCCCGGCACTTGATCGGCAACGAGTGGGTGCGCGCCGCCGAGGGCCGCACGATCCCGGTGCTGGATCCCGGCACGGGTGAAGTCTTCGCCGAGATCGCCCGCGGCGGCGCCGAGGATGTCGATGCCGCGGTTCGCGCGGCCCGCGCCGCGTTCGAAGGCCCCTGGGGGGCGCTCGCCCCCGCCGAGCGCGGCCGGCTGCTCCTGAAGGTCTCCCAGTTGATCGCGGTGGAAGGCGAGCGGCTCGCCGCCATCGAGTCGCGCGACGTCGGCAAGCCGCTGGCGCAGTCGCGGCGCGACATCGCGGCCACCGCGCGCTATTTCGAGTACTACGCGGGCGCGTGCGACAAGCTCGCGGGCGAAGTGCTGCCGTATCCCGCGGGCTATACGGTGATGACCTTTCGCGTGCCCTTCGGCGTTACCGGCCACATCATCCCGTGGAACTATCCTTCGCAGATCTTCGGCCGCAGCGTGGCTGCGGCGCTCGCCGCGGGTAACGCCTGCGTGCTGAAGCCTCCCGAAGACGCGAGCCTCGCGTTGCTCGAGATCGCCCACCTCGCGGTCGAGGCGGGGTTTCCCGCGGGAACGCTCAACGTCGTCACGGGACTCGGCCCGGAAGCGGGCGCCGCGCTGGCGGCGCACCCCGGCGTCGATCATGTCTCGTTCACCGGCTCGCCCGAGACCGGGGCGCGCGTGACGCAGGCGGCCGCGTCCCACCATTGCCCGGTGACCCTCGAGCTCGGCGGCAAGTCGCCGCAGATCGTCTTCGCCGACGCGGACCTCGAAGCCGCGGTGCCGGTCATCGTCAACGCGATCGTGCAGAACGCCGGGCAGACCTGCTCGGCAGGCAGCCGCCTTCTCGTCGAGCGCTCGGTGTACGAAGACGTGCTCTCGCGCGCCGCGGAAATCTTCAAGTCGCTCACCTGCGGTCCTTCGGACCGCGAGTTCGACGTGGGACCGCTGGTGAACGCGAAACAGCTCGAGCGCGTGCAGGGCTACGTGAAGCGCGCCCTGGGCGACGGGCTGCGTTGCGTCGCGACCGGCTCTTTGTCCCCCAACATTCCCAAGGGCGGCTTCTTCCAGGCGCCGATGCTCTTCGCCGATGTCCCGCCCGATCATCCGCTCGCGCAGGAGGAGATCTTCGGCCCGGTGCTGGTGGCGATGCCGTTCGATACCGAGGCGCAGGCGATCGAGATCGCCAACGGCACGCAGTACGGGCTCGTCGCCGGCGTGTGGACGCGCGACGGCGCGCGCCAGTTGCGGCTTGCGCACGCGCTCAAGTCGGGGCAGGTCTTCATCAACGACTATGGCGCGGGCGGCGGCGTGGAGCTGCCGTTCGGCGGCGTGAAGAAGAGCGGCCACGGCCGCGAAAAGGGCTGGGCGGGGCTGCTGAGCTTCACGACGTTGAAGACGGTCGCGATAAGGCACGGCTGATCGACAAGAACGGGATGCGACTCGAGAACAAAGTAGCCATCGTCACCGGCGCGGGCTCCGGATTCGGTGAGGCCATCGCCTTGCGCTACGCGCGGGAAGGCGCGCGCGTGGTCGTGAACGACATCGTGGAGAGCTCCGCGCAGCGCGTGGCCGGCGAGATTCGCGCGCAGGGCGGCGAGGCGCAGGCGTACGCGGGCGACGTCTCGAAGGACGCCGAAGTCGCCGGCCTCGTGCGATCGGCGCTCACCGCCTTCGGCCGCCTCGACATCGTGGTCAACAACGCCGGCACAACCCACCGCAACCGACCGATGCTCGAGGTCGACGAGGAAGAGTTCGACCGCATCTACGCGGTGAACGTGAAGCCGCTCTTCCTCACCGCCCGCTACGCCGTGCCGCATTTCCGCAGGGCCGGAGGCGGCTGCTTCGTCACCATCGCATCCACCGCCGGCGTGCGCCCGCGGCCCGGGCTCACGTGGTACAACGGCTCGAAGGGCGCGGCTATCGTCACTTCGCGCTCGATGGCCGCGGAGCTCGGCCCCGACAGGATTCGCGTGAACGTCGTGAACCCCGTGATCGGGGAAACGGGGCTGCTCGAGAAGTTCATGGGCATGCCCGACACGCCCGACAATCGCAAGAAGTTCATCGCGTCGATTCCGATGGGGCGGCTGTCGAAGCCGCTCGACGTGGCGAACGCCGCGCTCTTCCTCGCTTCCGACGAGGCCGCATTCATCACCGGAACCTGCCTCGAGGTCGACGGAGGGCGCTGCGTATGAGCACCATGCAGTCGGTCGGCAAGTACCAGTTGCTGCGCGAGCTCGGCAAGGGCGCATCGGGAAAGGTATACCTCGCCGAGGACCCGTTCGCCAAGCGCAAGGTGGCGATCAAGGTCTCCTTCCCCGAGGCCCTCAAGCGCAGCGAGGACGGGGCGTTCTACAAGAGCATGTTCCTGAACGAGGCCGCGCTCGCCGGCAAGTTGAACCACCCGCACATCGTGCAGATCTACGACGCGGTGGTCGAGGACAAGTACAGCTACATCGTGATGGAATACGTCGAGGGCGGGACGCTGGAGAAGTTCTGCAAGCCCGACGCGCTGCTGGAAATCCGCGAGGTGGCCGAGATCAGCTTCAAGTGCGTGCGCGCCCTGGCTTTCGCGCAGACGCTCGGCCTCACCCACCGCGACATCAAGCCCGGCAACATCCTCCACAACGACGGCACCGAGATCAAGATCGCCGACTTCGGGGCCTCGATCAACAAGGTTTCCGACCGCACCGTCATCACCAACGTGGGTTCCCCCGCCTACATGGCGCCGGAGCTGGTCACGGGCCAGGCGCAGGCCTCGCACCTCACCGACATCTACGCGCTCGGCGTGGTGATGTACTTCATGCTGACGGGCAGGCTGCCGTTCGCGGGCGCCAACACGATGAGCGTGATCTACCAGATCGTGAACACCGATCCGGAGCCGCCCACCACGTACCGCAAGGAGATCTCGCCCGAGCTCAACACGGTCGTGATGAAGGCGATGGCGAAGGACCCGGCGAACCGCTTCGCGACCTGGGACGAGTTCGGCGCCGCCCTGGCGGAGATCTGGAAGAAGGAGCACAAGGCCGAGGACAAGCGCGACCAGTCCGATACCGAGCGCTTCAGCCTGCTGCGCACGCTGCCGTTCTTCCGCGACTTCCCCGAGAACGAGCTCTGGGAGGTGATGAAGATCAGCAAGTGGGCGAAGTTCAAGCCCGATACCGCCCTCATCAAGGAAGGCGACCAGGGCGACTCGTTCTACATCCTCGCCGGCGGTTACGTGCGGGTGACGCGCGGCAAGCGCACGCTCTCGGTGCTCACCGCGGGCGATTGCTTCGGCGAAATGTCGTACCTCGCCCACAAGGGCGATCCGCACCGTTCGGCAACGGTCACCACCACCTCGGACGCCATCGTGATCAAGATCCGCGCCGAGGACTTGCGCGGCGCCTCGCTCTCCTGCCGCCGCCTCTTCGACGAGAGGTTCCTCAATACGCTCGTCGAACGCCTCGAGAACGCCAACCAGCAGCTCGCAGTGATGTCGTGATCGCGGTCGAGCCGCTCGACCGCCATCCCCGCTTCATGCCGCTTCTTGTCGACGCCTTCGAGCGCGAATGGTGGCCCGCATGGGCGAACACGATTTCGCGCGCCGGGCTCGAGGCGATTTTCCAGGCGGCGCCAGGTGGCGCGCTGCCGATAGTCCTCGTGGCTCTCGAGGGCGATCGCGTGGTGGGCACCATCGCGTTGCGTCCCTGGTTCGCCGAGGAGCCCATGCGGGAGACGCCCTGGGTTCGCCAGCTCTATGTATTTCCCGGGCATCGCGGTCGCGGCGTGGATCGCGCGCTCGTCGCCGCGATCGAGTCGCACGCGCGCCGCCTCGGATATCGCGAGCTCTTCGCGGCAACCAATCGGATCGAGCCCCTGTTGCGCCGCCGCGGCTGGGAGGTTTTTCGCCGCATCGAGCCCCCCGGCGAGCCGATGGCCTGGTTGAGAAAACCCGTTTCTCAGCGGTTGAGCACGTAGAAGGCGAAGAAAGTCGCGATCATCGTGAACGCGATGATCACCTTCGCGGCGGCCGCGATGAGCAGCCCCAGCCAGGTTCCGAGGCCGACCTTTCCCGCCTGCTTGAGGCCGCCGCGGGCCCACAGCTCTCCCAGCACCGCGCCGATGAAGGGTCCGAGCAGGATCCCCGGGATTCCGAAGAAGACCCCGAGGAGACCGCCCGCGGCCGCACCGAAGAGCGCCTTGGGGCTCGCGCCCACGCGCTTGGCCCCGAGGAGAGCGGCGACGAAATCGGCGAGGAGCGAGAGAACCGCGAGTGCCGCGATGATGGATAGGCCCACGATGCCCACGCGCGCGAAGCCCTCGGCCCAGGCGGCGAGGAAAAGGCCCGCGAAGACGAAGAGCACGCCGGGCAGCACCGGCAGGACGATCCCCGCGAGGCCGATGATCACGAGCAACGCCGCAAGAGCGAGATAGGCGCCGGGGTCCATGGGATAATCGTACCCATGAATGCGGTCCGCGAAATCTCCCCGGGCGCGATGCAGGAACGCAAGCTGCGCCTCGCCGAGGCGCTCGCGCGCGTTCTGCCTCCCGAATCGATCCTCGTCGAGCGCGAGGCCTTGAAGCCCTACGAGTGCGACGGCCTCTCGGCCTATCGCGAGACCCCGCTCGTGGCCGCGATTCCCGCCGACGAAGCCGAGCTCGCCGCGGTGCTCGCGGTGGCGCGCGAAACGCGCACGCCGGTGGTGGCGCGGGGCTCCGGCACGGGGCTTTCAGGCGGCGCGCTGCCTCTCGCCGACGGCATCCTGCTGTCGCTCGCGAAATTCAACCGTGTGGTCGCCGTCGACGCCCGGGCCCGCAGGGCGCGCGTCCAGCCCGGCGTGACGAACCTGAAGATCTCGCAGGCGGTCGCCCCCCTCGGCCTCTACTACGCTCCCGATCCGTCGAGCCAGATCGCGTGCTCGATCGGCGGCAACGTCGCCGAGAACTCCGGGGGCGTGCACTGCCTGAAGTACGGCCTCACGGTGCACAACGTGGTCAAGCTTCGCGTGATCACGATCGAGGGAGACGTGGTCGACCTCGGCTCCGAAGCCCTCGATGCGCCCGGCTACGACCTGCTGGCGCTCGCGCACGGCTCGGAGGGCCTGCTCGCCGTCATCCTCGAGGTGACGGTGAAGCTCCTCGCCAAGCCCGAGCTCGCGCAATGCATCATGGCTTCGTTCACCGACGTCGAGAGCGTGGGCCAAGCGGTGGCGAGCGTGATCGGCGCGGGGATCGTTCCCGCGGGGCTCGAGATGATGGACAAGCTCGCCACGCGCGCGGTCGAGGACTTCGTGCACGCCGGCTACGACCTCGAGGCCGAGGCGATCCTGCTCGCGGAGTCCGACGGCAGCCGCGAAGAGGTGGCCCACGAGATCGCGAAGATGAGCGAAGTGATGCGCGCGAGCGGCGCCACCCAGATTCGCGTCTCGAAAGATGACGCCGAACGGCTGCGCTTCTGGTCCGGACGCAAGGCCGCGTTTCCCGCCGTGGGCCGCATCTCGCCCGACTATTACTG
>JBGOST010000126.1:0-6552 GCA_041476125.1 Usitatibacter sp.
CGACCTCGAACAGCGCGAAGCTCGCCGCGAGCGCCACCACCAGGCCGCCAAAGAGGACGAGAAGGATGCGCCCGGCGAGTGTGCGCGGCAGCGCGCTCGCAGCAGCGGGCAGTGCCTTCACCGCGCCTGCTGCGCGCCGGCCGCCCGGGTTTTTTCCGGGGCGACGCGCTCGACCCGCGCCGCGAGCACGTAGCCTTCTCCGTACACCGTCTGCAGGAGCCGCGGCTCGCGGTTGTCGGCGAGGGCTTGCCGCAGGCGGCTCACCCTCACGTCGATGCTGCGGTCGTAGGCCGGGGCCTCGCGGCCCTGGGTGAGCTCGACCAGCAGGTCGCGCGACAGCACGCGGTTCGGCCGGGCGAGGAAAATCGTGAGCAGCTCGAATTCGGCGCCGGAAAGCGCGACGTGCTCGCCGTCGGCTCGCGCCAGCTCGCGGCGCACCAGGTCGAGGCAGTGGCCCTCGAAGCGGTATGCGCCGGCCTCGACCGGGGGCTCGAAGCTCTGCGCGCGGGCGAGGATGGAGCGCACCCGCGCCAGCAGCTCGCGCGGATTGAAAGGCTTCACGAGATAGTCGTCGGCGCCCATCTCGAGCCCGATGATGCGATCGATGTCCTCGGCGCGCGCCGAAAGGATGAGCACCGGCAGGCGGCTCTTGGTGCGCAGCTCGCGGCAGAGGGTGAGCCCGTCGACCCCCGGCAGCATGAGGTCGAGCACCAGCAGGTCGATGGAGCGCTGCTCGAGCGTGCGCGCGAGCTCGCGGCCGTCGGGCAGCAGGGTGACCCGAAAGCCGTTCTGTTCCAGGTACCCGCCCAGCAGGGTGCGGATCTCCCGGTCGTCGTCCACGACGAGGATGTGCTTCTCCATAGGCACGCTATGGTCTCCGATCCCGCGTGGGCTCTCGAACCGGGAATTGTAAGCAATCGTTTCGGGCGATACGGCGCGCGGCAATTGGTTGCAATCGAGCGCCACGCGCCGCGCCGGCATTTCCTAGCATTCGGGCAATTCCACAACAAAGGGAGTTGCACGAATGAAGCGAATCGGCTGGCTCGCCGTCTTTGTCGCCGTGATCACGCTCGCGGGCGGATGCCACAACTCCGGCAAGTCGCAGAACACGACCGACGTGCGCGTGCTGCATGCGGTGGTGGACGCGGAGGCGCTCGACATCCTCGTCGACGACGACGTGAAGGCGCCGGCCCTCGCCTTCGGCGTCACCTCCTCGTATGCCGAGTTCAGCTCGGGCACCCGCGACGTGAAGGCGCGCTCGACGGCGAACGGCGTGGTGCTGAGCGAAAAGTCGATCGCCTTCGGCAGTGGCGCCAACTCCACGCTCGCCTACTACGGCAAGCGCGGCTCCATCGGCAGCGTGCTCCTCACCGACGACACGACGAACCCGTCCTCGGGCAAGTTCAAGGTCCGCATCGCCGGGCTCTCGCCGGACGCGAGCGGAGTCGACCTGTACATCGTCGCGGGCGACATCTCGGCGGTTCCGGCGACGATTTCCGGCGTCGGCTACACCGCCGTCACGGACTATTCGGAGGTGAGCCCGGGGACCTACAACATCGTGTTTGCGGCCGCGGGAACCAAGGACGTCCTCTTCCGGTCCGCGCCGCAGAGCTTCGCCGAGGGCGCCAAGGTCACGATCGCGGTCATGCCCGCGGCGGGCGGCAAGCTCGCCAACGCGGTCCTGCTGACCTCCGCTTCCGGAGTCCTCCTTCCCAATCCGATGGCGCGCGTGAAAGCCGTCAATGCCGTGCCGGATTCGCCGCCGCTCAACTTCAGGGCCAACGGCACGACGCTGCTCTCCAATGTCCCCTTCACGGGCAGCTCGAGCTACGTGACCACCGCCACGGGAGCGAGCGCGCTGCAGCTGGAAGCCGCGAATGTTCCGGGCGCGACCATCGCCACCCTCGCAAAGCCGCTCGACCCGGCGCGCGACTACAGCGTGGTCGCGGTGAACCTGCTCGCCAACGTGCAGCTCGTCGCGTTCGCCGACGACAATTCGCTTCCGCCGTCGGGCTTCGCGAAGCTGCGCTTCGCCAACGCGCGCATCGACGCCGCACCCGTCGACGCGCTGGTCAATTTCGCGAGCCAGGCCGCCGGCGTTGCCGCCAACAGCGCTTCGAGCTACTACACGTTCACCCCCGGCACGACCTACACGATCACCTTCGCGACCTCCGGCGGGATCGCGGTGATCGCCACGCTCGAGAACGTCGAGCTCGATGCCGGCGGCGTCTACACCGCCTATCTCTACGGCGTTCCGGCAAGCCCGATCGCGCGTCTCGTACGTGACCGCTGAGGCGGCGGCCCGCGCTACCATGGCGCATGGCCACCGCTCCGGCACCCGGCGACACCCCGGCGAACGGCGTCATCGGCACCCTCGCCGTCGTCGCGCTGACGCTGCTTCTCGCGTACCAGTTGGCGCACTGGACGTGGGTCTTCGTCGCGCCCGCTCCGGTGGCGAGCCCGCACGAGGGCGAGCCGCCGGTGAACCTTCCGGCGATCGCGAAGCTCTTCGGCGCGGAGATTCCCTCCGGCTCGCAGCCTTCGTCTTCGGGGCTGCGCCTGAAGGGCGTCATCGCGCCGCGCGCGGGCTCCGCGGCCTCGGCGGTTTTCTCCACCGGCAGCGGCAAGGACATCGCGGTCTACGTCGGCCGCGAGGTGCAACCCGGGGTGAAATTGAGCGAGGTGATGCCCGACCACGTCATCGTCAGCCGCTCCGGAAAGCGCGAGCGCATCGACCTGGACCTGCCGCGCGCCTCTGTCGCCGCGGGCTCGGCCGCGGGACGCGTCGCCGGCTTCAAGCTGAACGTGGCGCGCTCGGGTGCGAACAACTACAGCCTGTCGCGCAAAGAGCTCGACGACGCGCTGCGCGATCCGGGCCAGCTGAATTACCTGGGGCAGATCGGCATGCCTCCCGGAGGCGGGGTACGCATGGACGCCGCGCCCGCCGGTAGCCTCGCGCAGAAGCTCGGCCTGCAGCCCGGAGACGTGATCAAGAAGCTGAACGGCCAGAACGTGGCTTCCCCCGGTGACCTAGCGCGGCTCTACCAGCAATTCGGCACGCTTTCCCTTATCCAGGCCGAGGTGCTGAGGGGCAACGCCACCGTCCAGCTTTCCTACGCGATCCAGCCGTAAGGCGAAAACCGGGGACAGACCCCATTTTCCTGGGCGTGAGTGTCCGCTCACCGGGCAAAAGGAAATTGGGGTCTGTCCCCGGTTTTCGTCTTACAATAGCCCGATAAATCAAAGCTGAAGCCCAATTACGTGATAACGTTTCTAAGTCTTTGGCGCGTCTCGCTGCGCGGCTTGCTCACCGCCGCGGCGCTGTCGCTTTGCCTCCCGGCGGGCGCTCAGGACGAAAAGATCACGGTCAATTTCGTCAACGCCGACATCCAGTCGGTAATCAAGACCGTCGGCCAGCACACGGGCAAGAACTTCATCCTCGACCCGCGCGTGACCGGAACGGTGAACATCGTCTCCGACCGGCCCGTGTCGAAGGACCTGCTGTACCAGATCTTCCTTTCCGCGTTGCGCGTGCAGGGCTATGCCGCGGTCGAGGAGGGCGACTTCGTGAAGATCGTTCCCGAGGCCGAGGCCAAGACGAGCGCGGGCCCGGTGGGCGAGCAGGCGGCGCGCGTGCCCGGCGATCGCATCGTCACCCAGGTCTTCATCCTGCAGAACGAGAGCGCGGTGCAGCTCGTTCCCGTGCTGCGCCCGCTCGTCACCGCGAACAACTTCATCGCGGCGTATCCGAACAACAACGCGATCGTCATCACCGACTACGCCGAGAACGTGCGGCGCATCCAGCGCATCATCCAGTCGATCGACCTGCCGGCCGCGGGCGACGTGCAGATCGTGCGGCTGCAGAACGCTTCGGCGTTCGACATCGCGCAGATCCTGCAACGGGTGATTCCCGAGACCTCGCCGCTACCCACCGCGCCCGGCTCGCCCCCGAAGGCGGCGATCGCGGTCGATCCGCGCACCAACAGCCTGCTCGTGCGCGGAGAAAACCCCGCGCTGATTGCGCGCATCAAGACGCTCGCCGCCAGCCTCGACACCCCCGGCGCCGGCGCCGGAAACATCTTCGTCGTGCCGCTGCGCAACGCCGAGGCGGTGAAGATCGCCGAGACGCTGCGCGCGCTCCTCGCGGGCACGAGTGCCGAGGCGGGGCGCGCGACGACTCCCTCTGCGTCCACCACCGGAATCCCGGGTGCCCCAACCACGACCGCTTCCTCTTCATCGCCCGCGCCGGCCTCGACCATCCAGGCCTACCAGCCGACCAACTCGCTCATCATCACCGCCTCCGAGCCCGTGTACCGCAACCTGCGCTCGGTGATCGACAAGCTCGACGAGCGCCGCGCGCAAGTCTTCGTCGAGGCCCTCGTGGTGGAGCTCGCCATGGGCCGCGCCGCGGAGCTCGGCGTGCAGTGGCAGGGACTCTCCAACCTCAGCAACTCGACGCGCGGGGCCATCGGCGGCACCAATTTCTCGACCAGCCCGACGGGGGCGACCGGCACCAACATCCTCGGCGCCACGGGCATCCTCGGGACTCTCGCCAACATCGGCCAGTTCGGGCCGGGGCTCAACATCGGCGTCGTGAACGGCACCATCAGCGTTCCGCAGGCCGACGGCACGACCATCACGATCGCCAACCTGGGCGTGCTCGCGCGCGCATTCGAAGGCGACAGCAGCGCCAACGTGCTCTCCACGCCCAACATCCTCACGCTCGACAACGAGGAAGCGAAGCTCCTCGTGGGGCAGAACGTGCCTTTCATCACCGGCAGCTTCACTTCCACCGCGGGCACCGGGACCAATCCCTTCCAGACCATCGAGCGCCGCGACATCGGCTTGACGTTGCGCGTGCGCCCGCAGATCACCGAGGCGGGCACGGTCAAGCTCGCGATCTTCCAGGAAGTCTCCTCGGTCACGCGCGACAAGGCGCTGGTGCAATCGGCCGACATCATCACCAACAAGCGATCGCTCGAATCGACCGTGCTCGTCGACGACGGCCAGATCGTGGTGCTGGGCGGGCTCATCCAGGACGACCAGCAGTCCGCCATCGACAAGGTGCCGCTGCTGGGCGACATCCCGATCCTCGGCAGCCTCTTCAGGTACGAGACGCGCAACCGCCGCCGCACCAACCTCATGGTCTTCCTGCGTCCCGTGGTGCTGAAGACCGCGAACGCCTCGCAACCGCTTACCAACGAGCGCTACGAATACATCCGCGGGCTGCAGGGTGGCATGGGATTGCCGCGCAACATGCTGCTGCCCGAGGAGCCGTCGACGAAGCTGCCGCCGATGGAGGCGACTCCCGGCAAGCAGCTAATTGGCAAATAATGTCGAAATGACCGCGCCGCTCGAACGCACCGTGAATCCCCTCGACCTCGACCCGCAGACGGTACGGCTCCTGCCCTACCCGTTCGCCAAGTCCAAGGGCGTGCTGGCCGCGCGCGTCGTGGGCGGAACGCTCGAGGTGTGGATCCGCCCGTATCCGCAAGCCTCCACGCTCGCGGAAGTCCGGCGCATGGCGGGCAAGCCGCTGAAGGAGATCCTGCTCACGCCCGAGGAATTCGAGCATTGCCTGGCGCTCGCCTACACGCGCGAGCCCTCGGCGGCCGAGGCGATCGTCGAGGACATGGGCGAATCCGTGGACCTCGCCAAGCTCACCGAGCAGCTGCCCGAGGTTACCGACCTCCTCGAGACCGAGAACGACGCGCCGATCATCCGGCTCATCAACGCGCTCTTCACCCAGGCGGTGCGCGAGGAAGCCTCCGACATCCACCTCGAGATCTTCGAATCACGCGCGCTGGTGCGCTTCCGCGTCGACGGCGGGCTACGCGATGTGGTCGAGCCGCGCCGCGGGCTGCATCCGGCGATGGTCTCGCGCATCAAGGTGATGGCTTCGCTCGACATCGCCGAGAAGCGCCTGCCGCAGGACGGGCGCATCGCATTGCGTATCGCCGGACGGGCGATCGACGTTCGCGTGTCCACCATTCCCACCGGCAGCGGCGAGAGAGTGGTGCTGCGCCTGCTCGACAAGCAGGGCGGGCGCCTCACGCTGGACAGCCTCGGCATGGGCAGCTCGGTGCGCGACCAGGTCGACGTCCTGATCCAGCAGCCGCACGGCATCTTCCTCGTCACCGGACCCACGGGCTCGGGAAAGACGACCACGCTCTACTCCGCGCTCTCGCGGCTGGACCGCAAGACGCGCAACATCCTCACGGTCGAGGATCCGGTCGAATACGAGCTCGACGGCATCGGCCAGACGCAGGTCAATCCGCGCATCGAGATGACCTTCGCGAGAGCGCTGCGCGCCATCCTGCGCCAGGATCCCGACGTGGTGATGATCGGCGAGATCCGCGACCTCGAGACTTCCCAGATCGCGGTGCAGGCCTCGCTCACCGGGCACCTGGTGCTGGCCACGCTGCACACGAACTCCTCCATCGGCGCGATTCCGCGCCTCATGGACCTGGGCGTGCTTCCCGACATCATGGCGGGCAACATCATCGGCGTCATCGCGCAGCGCCTGGTGCGCAAGCTCTGCGCGCATTGCAA
>JBGOST010000127.1:0-6543 GCA_041476125.1 Usitatibacter sp.
CCCGCCAGGGCCGAGGCGCCCAACGGCAGCCGGTTCACCCGCCGGCGGCAGTCGGCGAGGCGCTCGGCGTCGCGGCTGAACATCTCGAAGTACGCCATCAGGTGATGCCCGAAGGTCACCGGCTGCGCGACCTGCAGGTGGGTGAAGCCCGGCATGAGGGTCGCGGCGTGGCGTGAGGCCAGCTCGAGGAGCCCTTCGCGAACCCGTCGCAGCAACGCCACCTGCGCGTCGATCTCGGCCCGCAGCCAGAGGCGCACCGCGGTGGCGACCTGGTCGTTGCGCGAGCGCGCCGTGTGCAGCCGCTTGCCCGCTTCGCCGACGAGCTCGGTCAGCCGGTGCTCGATGTTGGAATGGACGTCCTCGCGCTCGAGCGACCACTCGAAACGCCCCGCCTTCACCTCCGCCGCGACGAGCCCCATGCCGCGCTCGATGTCCGCCAGGTCGGCGGCGGAAATGATGGCGCAGCGGGCGAGCATGCGGGCATGCGCGAGGGAGGCCTGGATGTCGAACTCGGCCAGCCTGCGGTCGAAGGCGACCGAGGCGTTGAAACGCTGCGTGAGGGCGTCGACCGGCTCCGCGAAGCGTCCCGACCATGCCTTGCCGGCGGGCGACTTCGGCTCCGGCTTGTCGTCTTGTTGCATGGAATCGGCGGCGGTGGCCAAATTGGATACCGTGGCGAGTATAAATCAGACGGGAACGGGCATCCGGCTGCCGAACTTCTGCAACCTCGGCGTGATGCTGCGTTCCCTCATCATCGTGAACCTGCTGCTCGCGGCGGCCGCGGTGCTGCGCGCCTTCTCGCTCCAGGAAGTCGGTTTCCATTTCATGGTCATGGCCGCCTTCGGCGAGCCGGTGCTGATCCTGAGCCTGGTCGCGCTCTGCGGAGCGCGCCGCGCGCTGCATGCCATGGGCTATCTCCCCTCGATCGCCGCGGTGGTGGCCTTCGAGCTGCTGATGGCATGGCTGGGATCGCAGTTCTTCGCGAACCTCCTTCCCGACCCGCGTCCGACCCCGTTCGCGCAGCTCGCATTTCTGGTCCTTTTCACCACCGGCGTCATCATCGTGTATTTCGACCTGCGCTCCCGCGCCCTGTCGCCCGCGATCGCCGAGGCGCGCATCCAGGCGCTGCAGGCGCGCATCCGCCCGCACTTCCTCTACAACAGCATCAACGCGGTGCTCTCGCTCATGCGCTCGGAGCCGCGCCGGGCCGAGAGAGCGCTCGAGGACATGGCCGACCTCTTCCGCGTCCTCATGGCCGACAACCGCACGCTCGCGCCGATCGCGGGCGAGGTGGAGCTCGCCCGTCAATACCTCGCCATCGAAAGCTTGAGGCTGGGCGATCGCCTCAAGGTGACCTGGAACATCGACAAGATGCCTCCCAATGCGCTGGTTCCGCCGCTACTGCTGCAACCGCTCGCCGAGAACGCCGTTTATCATGGCGTTGAGCCGATCCAGTCCGGGGGCGAGATCGCCATCGACGTGAGGCTCGACGAAGGGCAGCTCGTGATAACACTGACCAACCCGTTTCTCGGCGAGAGCCCGCGCATGGCGGGCAATCGCATGGCGATCGCCAACATCCGCGAGCGCCTGCAGCTGCATTTCGACGCCGAGGCGAGCATGAAGTCCGAAGTCCGGGACGGCACCTATACGGTGACGATCCGCATGCCCTACCTCACGGCCACCTGATGCTGGTCGAATCGGACGTCGCCCGCATCCTCATCGCCGACGACGAGGCGCCGGCGCGCACGCGCCTGCGCGACCTTCTCGACGAGTGCCGCGCGAGCTTCCCGCTCGCCATCGTCGACGAAGCGCGCAACTGGCGCGAGGCCCTCGAGGTGGTGAACCGCGAGAAAGTCGACATCGTCCTGCTCGATATCCGCATGCCGGAGATCGACGGCATGGAAGCCGCCCGCCACATGGCCGGGATGGAGCACCCGCCGGCGATCATCTTCACCACCGCGTTCGACGCCTACGCCATCAAGGCCTTCGAGGTGAACGCGATCGACTACCTGCTGAAGCCCATCCGCCTGGAGCGCCTCCTCGTCGCCCTGGGCAAGACGCGGGCCGCACCGCCCGTCACGCGCGAAGCGCTCGAGGCGGCCGCCAACCAGCCGCGCCGGCACCTGTCGGTGCACGAGCGCGGCAAGATCCACCTGGTCCCCATCTCCGAAGTGCTCTACCTTCGCGCCGAGCTCAAGTACGTGACGGTGCGCACCGCAGAGCGCGAGTATCTGGTCGAAGAGTCGCTCACCAACCTGGAGGAGGAGTTCGCCGAGCTTTTCGTGCGCATCCACCGCAATTGCCTGGTGGGGCGCGCCGCGATCGCCGGATTCGAGCGCAACGCCGAGGAGAGCGAGTCGGGATGGGCGGTGGTGATCAAGGCCACGGGCGAGAAGCTGCCGGTAAGCCGGCGCCAGCACCACGTCGTGAAGCAGTTCAGGTAGTTCCCTCTCTCCCTTGGGAGAGGGTCGGGGAGAGGGTCAGGGCGGAGTGCCGCTATTCCCAGTACGGTGGGTCGCCGAAGGTTTTGCGCAGGAATTCGATGAAGAATTTCACCTTGGCGGGGAGCAGCCGGCGCTCGGGGTAGACGGCATAGATGTTGTTTCCCGGAAAGGCGTAGTCGTCCAGTGCGGTCACCAGGCGGCCGCGCTTGACCTCCTCGCTCACTTCCCACGCGCTGCGCCACGCGAGGCCCTCCCCCGAAATCGCCCAGCGCGTGAGAACCTCGCCGTCGTTGCACTGGAGGTTTCCCGCCACCTTCACCGTGACCGGCTTGCCCTTCTCGACAAAGCTCCAGGTGTCCGCGACCCCGTCTTCCGTGCTGGTGACGAGGCAGTTGTGCTTCGCCAGCTCGGGGAGCGCCTTCGGCTTGCCGGCGCGCTTGAAGTAGGCGGGCGAGGCGCAGACGACGCGGTGGTTGCGCGCGAGCTTGGCGGCAATCAGGTCCGCGCTCTTCATGTCGGCGATGCGGATCGCGAGGTCGAAGCGCTCGTTCTTCAGGTCCACCAAGCGCTCCGAGAGGTGCAGCGTGATCGCGAGGTGGGGATGCTCGGCGAGAAAGGCGGGCAGGTGCGGGGCGATGTGCCGGCGGCCGAACGCCGTCGGGGCGGTGACGATGAGGCGCCCGGAGGCGTTCTTCGCGCCGAGCGTGAGGGCGTCTTCGGCGGAGCGCAGCTCGTCCAGGAGCCGATGGCAATCCTCGTAGAAGGTGCTGCCCTCGGGAGTGAGCGTCACCTTGCGCGTCGAGCGCTTGAAGAGCTTCACCCCGAGGCGCTCCTCGAGCTGGTCGATGCGTCTTCCGACCATCGCGGGCGTGATGCCATCCTCGCGCGCCGCCGCCGAGAGGCTGCCGCGCTGGGCGACTTCGACGAAGGTGGTCAGCTCCTTGAATTTGTCCATGGGTCAGCGCAAGTAATAAAAGCGGTCGTCCTCAGGCATCATTAATGCTATTCGAGTTAGGTAATGGACTGCAAGCGATGAGGCCGGTCTTGAACCGATGGGTGCGGGGCTATCTCGCGCATTTCCCCGTCACCGAGGGGAAGAAAGCCCTCCTGCGGTTGACCCGCCGGCTCATCACGCCCGCGGAAGCGCAACAGACGACTCGCACCCGCCACGGCTTCTCCCTCCAGCTGAACCTCGACAACCCGGAGCATCAGCGGATCTATTTCTACGGCGAGCACGACGAGCGCTACGAGACCGCGCTCCTCAAGGCGATCGTGCGGCCCGGCATGACCTGCTGGGACATCGGCGCGAACATCGGCTACTACTCGTGCCTGCTCGCGCTCGCCGTGGGCTCCGCAGGCCGGGTGATCGCATTCGAGCCGGCGCGCGAGACGCGTGCGCGACTGGCGCACAACGTGGCTCTCAACAATCTCGGCAACGTCGAGGTCGTGCCGTGCGCCGTGGGCGCGGCCGAAGGCGTGGCGCGCATCCACTATCGCGAGGCCGGGCTCTTCGAAGGCACCGCGTCGCTGCACGAGCTGCAGGGGCAGGCGGAATCCGAAGAAGTACCGCTCGCGAGCGTCGATTCGCTGGTCGAGCGTTTCGGCGCGCCGGATTTCCTCAAGATCGACGTGGAAGGCGCACAGCTCGATGTCTGGCGCGGCGGCCGCGCCTTCTTCTCTTCCCGGCACCCGCTGGTGATGGCGGAGCTGCGCGATTCGACCGATCCCGGCGTTCTGGCCGCGATCGAATCCATCGTGCGCGGCTACGGATACCGGATCTTCTCGATCCGCAAGGGTCGCCGCGTCACCGAAGCCCCGCGGCTGGCGCCCGGCGGCCCGCGCAACTACATGCTCGCGAAATCGGGCACCGGCGAGGAGCGTCTTCTACTCTCGCTCGCGGCGTAGCGCGTATCCCAGCATCGCGCCGCTCAGCGTCCAGAAGAGCATTGCGCCATCGCGCACGAAGAAATCGTTGAACAGGTTGCGCGTGAACATGCCGGCGATCATGAGCGTGCCCGCGAGCCCGATCGCGCGCAGGCGCGGATCGGCGACGGCCGCGAGGCGCCAGAACCGCAAGGCGAACGCGGCGAAGAGGGCGACGATCGCGACCATTCCCGGAACGCCCGCGCTCAGCCCGTAGTTGAGCACCGTGTTGTGCGCATGCCAGAAGAGGTCGTTGGTGGGGGGGATGAGGTCCGGATGCGCCTTGAGCAATACCATGCGCCCGAGCCCGGCACCGGTGAAGGGCGTCTGCGCGATGCGGATGGTGACGTTCTTCCACACCAGGGGGCGAAGGTCCTTCTCCATCGCGGCCCACGGTTGCGCGGCCGTGCGCAGGTGCTCCGTCGCGACGAGCCCGCCGAGCGGAACCAGTACGACGAGAACCGCAGCCGCCGCCAGTCGCAGCCGGTTGTCGGGCAGCAAGCCCGTGCGCCACAGCCACACGCACGCGATCAGGGCCTGCACCGCGAAGGCGAGCCAGACCGCGCGTTGGCCTGATAGGACCCCGATCACGACTGCGAGCGTGGCGATCCCGAAGAGCACCCATTTCCAGTGGCGCGGCAGCCAGAGATAGGCGCCGAGACTCACCACGGGTGCGGCCATGACGAGGTAATTCGTCATCGGCGCCGGCTCGCCATGCCAGACGCCGAGGGGCCAGCCCCCGCGCCAGGCGTATCCCGCGATCGCCCCGAGCGCGAAGACCGCGAACCCGGCCGCCAACGCAAGACAGGCGAGGCGTAGTCGCGATTCGTCGCGCGTCAGGGCGAAGAAGGCAACGAAGGACAGCAGCGAATACAGCACCTCGGTCTTGATTTCGTCCCGCGTGTACTGGAAGTCGACGGCGGTGAGGAGCGATGCGGTGGCTACGAGGGCCCAGAAGACGATCGGCAGCCGGCAGGGGAAGCGCGGCACGCCGAGCCCGCGCCAGGAATACGCCGTGGTGGCGACCGCGACGAAAAGGCATGCGAAGCGCAGCGCGGTGGTGTGGGGAAAAGGCAGGATCGCAAGCAGCACCATCGGCGCAAGCATCGGCAATGCCGCACGGATCGGTCCCTGCGTGGCGTTACTCACCCCACCTGCGTGCCGGCTATCGCGTGAGGCTCGCCCAGGGCCGGCGCGGCACCCAGCGCTGCCGCTGCGGCCCGCCGACGATATAGGCCGGATATGCGGGCACGGCTGCGGTGGCCTGCTCGCGCTCCTGCGCGGCCTGCAGCTCGCGCTCGCGAGCGATGCGCGTATCGCGGGCGATGCGCTCGGCGGCCTCGATCTCCAGGCGCTTGAGCAGCCGCGCATCCATCGCCGCCTCGCGCTGCATCAGCCGGTCGCGCTCGGCCGTGTGGTCGGGATAGCTCAACGGGATATTCACCGCTTCCCCGGCGCTCTCGGCGGGGCAGGGCTGCTCCTGGTAGGAGACGGCGCCACCCGGCGACTTGCAGCGATAGATCTCGCTTGCGGCAGCCGCGTTCGCCGCGAGCCCGAGCAAAACGGTGGCGAGCAGCGCTCGATTCGATCTCATCGGGGTCCCCTGTTCTTGGGCTATGCGCCGTTCGTGGCAGCGTACACGGCGAAGCCGCTCACCGCTACTCGGGCATGCGCCACGCCGCGCCACACGTGCGGCAACGCACCCGCAACCAGGCCGCCTCGAGCGGCGCCACCGAGGCGGCAGCCGGTCCCGGCACCTCATCGAGTCCGGTGGCGAGGATCTCGAAGCGCGCGTAGGTCTTGCACTCGGGGCACGTGGAGCTCTCGCCGTAGCGCTCCGCGCGCTCGAGCACCGTGATGTAGTGGCGCCAGGAGATCCCGCCGAGCACGATCGCGCCGAGAGCCACGCCGAGGAGCGACAACGAGGTCATGTCGAGCTTTATCAGGCTGACCTGTTCGATGAGCGCGGCAAGCGTGAGGCCGCACAGCAGGCAGGTGACGAGCGCAGCGTGAGACCCGATGAGCTGGCGCTCGTACCACTTGCGGAAGCCGTACTTCCGGATGCTCGCGGTGGGATCCATGGAAGAGCGGGGCGAGCCCGCTTTAGTTGTAGCCGGCGTCGGCTGCCTGCCGGTCGGCGTGATAGCTGGAGCGCACCATCGGTCCCGATTCCACG
>JBGOST010000128.1:0-6541 GCA_041476125.1 Usitatibacter sp.
ACGATTTCGAGGCGCCTGGTGGAGCTGATGGGCGCCCGCATCTGGGTGGAAAGCGAAGTCGGGAAGTGGAGCGTGTTTTCGTTCGCCGTGCCGCTGGAGATCTGGGGGGGTGCCGCGCGCCTGGCGGCCGTGCCGGTCGGCGCCGTTCCCGAGCAGCCATTGCAGGCTCTTCATATCCTGCTGGTTGATGACTCCCCCGACAACTGCACGATCACCGTGGCCTGTCTCCGGGACGCGCCGTACCGGATCGACATCGCCGAGAACGGGGCCATCGCCTGTGAAAAGTTTGCGGCCGGAGTCTACAACCTCGTCCTGATGGACCGGCAAATGCCGGTGATGGACGGCTTGACGGCGACGCGGGCGATCAGGAAGTGGGAGCTGGCGAACCATCGGCTTCCCACGCCGATCATCGCGCTGACGGCATCCGCATTGAAGGGGGATAGGGAAAAGTGCATGGCGGCCGGGTGCACGACGTATTTGACGAAACCAATCCAGCTGGAGGTGCTGCTGCAAGCGATCAAGGAGTATTCCATCGTCGCGCCTCGGTCATCGAAAGATGAGAACGGCCCGAAGGCTGCGATCCTTGTGCACGCGGATTCCAAGTTGGCAGACCTGATCCCCGGATTTCTGCAGAACCGCAGGCAGGATGTCATCGCGATGCTGGGCGCCCTGGATCGCGGCGACTTCGAGACCGTGGAGAGGCTGGGACACGATATGAAAGGCACCGGGGGCAGCTGGGGATTCCAGACCATCACCGACATCGGCGGCGACCTCGAGCAGGCGGCCGTGAGCGCCGATTCCGAGGCGTCACGCAAGTCGGTGGGTGAATTGTCCGGGTACCTGGATCGCGTCGAGGTCGTCTCCCACTAGTCCGTAGTGCGCCGCGCTCACGCGCGGGTCGCCGCGCAAATAGCTATTTCGCGCCGAACTTGTAAAAGGTCTCGTTCAGGTAGGCGACGATGTGCTCCTCATCGTCGGGAAAGAGCTTCAGGTTCAGCTCCGTGTTGCACAGCGCCACCTGGGCTTTGAGCTTTTCCATCGAGGTGACCTTGCGGTCCTTGCGCAGGTAGACCGCCGTAGCATCCCCCTGCGTCTTGTTGTGGTGGCAGGTCTCGCAGTGGTGCTCGGCGACGAGCTTTCGCCCCTCGGAGGGGTCGCCCGCCACGGCCAGCGCCGGGAAGGCCAGGATCAGGGCTGCAAGCGGCTTGCGCATGGGGGTAATCTACGTAGGAATCGTCCGACTGACTAGCCCGCCTCGACGACCTAGAATCAAGGCCAATAACCGGCAATGGCGCACGCAATGGGAAACGTCACCGCACTTAGCAATCCTCGAGCCTCCGAGTACTGGAAGGACTTGGGCAAGTGCGACCACGCGGTCCAGATCTACGCCGACGAGATCACTTTCATGGACGCGCTCGAAGGCTTCGTGAGCAGCGGCCTGCGCAATCGCGAAAGCGTGATCCTGATCTCGACGGCCCCCCACCTCCACGAGCTGGAGAAGCGCCTGAGAGGCAATTGGCTCGACATCGACCGCGCGCGCTGGGAAGAGCGCTATGTGGCGGTGCTCACCGCCGAGACGCTCGCGAAGTTCATGGTGAACGGCGAGCCCGACGAAGCGCTTTTCGCGCAGACGTGCGCCGATCTCCTCAAGCGCGCGCGTGGCGGCAAGGGACGCAAGGTGCGCGCTTTCGGCGAAATGGTCGCGATCCTGTGGGCCGAGGGCAACACGGGTGCGGCGATCAAGCTGGAGAGCCTGTGGAGCAAGCTCCTGGCCATCGAGAACTTCCCGCTCTTCTGCGCCTATCCGCGCCTCGGGTTCTCGCAGGACGCCGCGGCGTCCATCCAGGAGGTTTGCGCCGCGCACTCGAGGGTCGTGCCCGGCTACAAGTAGTCGTTCTTAGCGCATGTTGCCGGTGTGGCCCAGGGAATAGCGCCCCGGCTGCGGCCACACCGCAAGCCCATGCGGCTCGTTGCCGACCTTGATGACCTTCGCCACGCCCGTGGTGGTGTCGAACGCGTACACGACGCCGTCGTAGCGGCCCGAGAGCCACAGCAACTTTCCATCCGCGCTCACATTGCCCATGTCGGGACTGCCGCCGCCGGGCACGGGCCACGTGGCATCGACCTTGCCGGTGGCGAAGTTCACCACCGCAACGCTTCCCGGGCCGCCCTTCATCCCGTGGATCACGTGCGAGCCGCGGTTGGCCACGTAGAGGCTCTTGCCGTCGCGGCTGGGATAGAGGCCGTGCGTGCCCTTGCCGGTTTCGATGAAGCCGATCTCCTTGAAGGTCTCGCCGTCGATCACGAAGATGCCGTCGGCGTGCATGTCGGCCACGTAGAACTTCGAGCCGTCGGGCGAGATGCGCACGTCCTGCGGCATGCCGCCCTTCGAGAGCTTCAGGTACCCGACCACCTTGCGGTTCACGAGGTCGACCTTGGCCAGGCTCTTGGCGAACTCGCAGGTGAAGATCGCGTACGTGCCGTCGATCGAGAAGTCCGCATGGTTGATCCCCGCGCATTGCGGAGCGGCGATCGAGTACTGCAGCTTCATCGTCTTCGGATCGCGGAAATCCAGGCGCTTCATCGCCTCGGCGACCACGATCGCGGAGGCGCCGTCGGGAGAGAAGTACATGTTGTAGGGATCGTCCACGGCGATCGCCTCGCCCGGCTTGCCGGTCTTCGGATCGATCGGCGTGAGGCTGCCTTTGTTGGTGCGCTCGGCGTTGTTGGTGACCCACAGCGTCTGCAGGTCCCACGACGGCACGACGTGCTGCGGGTTCAAGCCGACCTTGTACTTGTCGATGACGGTGAAGGTATTCGGGTCGATCACGTAGACGTCGTTGGACTGCACATGCGGGACGTAGATAAGCTTGCGATGGCCGGCGAGGGCGGGGCTCACCTTGTCGGAGGTGGTCTCGCTGTAAAGGTTCTTCGCGTCGATGACCGGCGGCATTCCCGGCACGGTCTGGACCTGGGCGTGGGCTTCGCAAAAAGTGAAGCCGAGTGCGGCGCAGAGTAGGGCGCCGCGGCGTCGTTGTTGTGCCACTTTGTGGGGCTCCGAGAGTCGTGAAGCCTCTATTCTAGCGGCGTGCGGTCGCTTTCCGGATGGATTCGACGCTGCGCTCGACGATGAGGTCGAGGCCGGCCTTGCCGAGCTCGGCAGTCGCGCGCTTCGGATCACCATAAACGCCATCCGCTTTGCCCTTGGTCGCGGCCTTCATTTGATCGGCGCGGACGAGGGCGGGGTCGGCGGCCAGCGCGAGGGAAGTATCCGCAAGCCCCGCGTGCGTGCCGATCTCCTCCGCGCTGAAGCCCTTGCCCTTGAGGTACTGCGGGAAGTCCTTCTCGGCGGCTGTGTAGTACTCCTCGATCGCGTGCGCGCGCGCGCCGGTCTTCGCCCATTCGCGATTGAGGGCCGCCGCGGCCCTGGCCATCGACTTCTGATAGCCGCCGTGATCGCCGATGAAGACGACGTCCTTGAAGCCGTGGAGGCGAAATCCGCGTGCGGCGGACTCGAGCGTCTTCTCGAAGACGTCCTCGGGTACGGTGATCGTGCCGGGAAAGCGCATGTGGGCAGCGGGCGGGGCGATCTGTCCTTCGGGTGCGTAGGCAATCACGGGTGCCACGAGCGCGTTGCCGAGGGCCGCGGCGATGTTCCCGGCGAGAACCCTGACCCGCACGTTGTGCTTGCCGAGCACCATGTGTGGGCCGTTCTGCTCAGTTCCGCCGATGGGCACGATGACGGTAGTTTTTCCCGCCAGGGTGGCATCGCGAACTTCGGTCCAGGTCAGATTTTCGAGGAAGACGGAGCGGACTTGGGCCACAGCGGGCGCAGCGGCCAGCGACAATAGGGTGAGTAGAAGAACGACTAAGCGCTGGGCCATGGGGTCGAATCATATCCCGGGCGCTGCAGCGGGAACGATCTTGCACTTGGGTAGATCAAACTTCCCGTGTCCAGAACCACCCTCTCGCCCGCGCAGCTCTACGCGATCCTCGATCGCGAGTTCAAGAAACTGCGGCCGATGCAATGCACTCAGTGCCACGTGCCGCTGCCCTATTGGAGGCAGCCTCCAGACGACGTCTCGGCGAACTGGCACATCGGCACACCTACGGAATGTCAGCATGGCTGCCACGTCGTCATCGCGGAATTGCTGGCGAAGCTCTGGACGCGCTACGACATCGAGAAGGGCCTGGTGCAGTAGACCGCCGCCATGTCGCCCAAGCGCTGGCGCTTCTTCGAGATGCACACCACGATCGCCGTTACGAGGTAGAAGACGAAGCCGCCCGACCCTGAATCGTAATCATCAGCTCAGTTGAGATTGACGTGCCGCAAAACTCGCCGGCTGAGCAGGAGGTAGACCTGCTGGGAAGGCTGAGGAAGGTCTGTCCGTACAAAGAGTCGCCTCCAAGTTTCTTCAGCCAGCCCCACATGCTGGTTGGAGGTGGCGGGAAATGGTTCGTGGCTTCCTTCAGCTGCACGCCTGACACCTGCCAGCCGTTATTCAGTTGCGCCCCTTTGTAAAACTCGGGTTTCATGCTGCATCCAGCAAACGGAATCGGAAGTGGATTTGGCGCATACAAGTCAATAACGAGCGAGGCGCTTCGCAGCGTGACGTTTGCTTTGCATCCGTTCGAATCCTGCATGTTTGTCACTACTGATCCCGGCGCGCCGGCCGCTTTCGGATCAAGTTGCAGCGACTGCATTTGTGGGCCCACGGTCAAATCTAGGATCCGACTATTGTTGAGCCGCGACTCCGCGGCCTCCGGGATCTTGTTGTTGGGATCGATCACCGCCACGAAGCGGTGCGAGCCCTCGACTAATTTCCAGGAAACCTTGCCCAACGTGTAGCCGCTCCCTGACGGGGCAAGAGTGGGGAGGGTTTGCACGCCGGAGTCAAAGGGCGCCGATCCGGAAGTTTCGTATACCTTCCATTGCACATTGCTCAGAGTGGTGGTGCCAGTATTTCTCAGCGCCACAAAAATCGTGATCCGCTGTCCGAAGTTCAAATCGGGGAATGTGCCGCTGTGGAGCAGCTGCGAGCCCCCGGAAAGGCGAAGTTCGTAAGAAACGTCGCCGACTTCAATCTTTTCCGACCCGGCGTTTGTAACGGGATCAAGCTTGGGGATTGGCTGCGCCGCTGTTATCGCGGAAGCCAGCGGCACGATCGTGAGATCGCAGCAGATCGTCCTGCCGTCGAACGATGCCTTCCTTGTGTCGAGGTTTGCGAAGACGTCCTGGCCGACGTGCAAATTCAGCATCTGCGCAGTGGTCGCCTTGATCTCAATGGTGCGGCCGCCGTTTTTTTCGCGGGCGTGAACGAAACCCATTGTCTTGTTGATTTCGGTAATCGAACAACACGAAGGCAACGGCCGCGCTGTAGCGGCGGGCGGCGCGGCAGTAGCGGGCTTGGCGGGCATGCCCGGAAGCTGGCCCGGTGGCTTCTGCCCGGGTAATTGACCCGGTAGCGTCTGCGCCGCGATAAGTGATGGGAGCAGCAGCGTGGCGAAGATCGATGCCAGTCTCGCGGTTTTCATGGCTACCCTTTACGCTCGCCGGAGTGCAGCGATCAACTTGAATGTGACGAACGCGAGAAGGCCGCCGCAGAGCACTTTGGTCCACAGCGGTCCCGCAGCGATCGGGATACCGAACCCGCCGTAAATCATCATCAGCCCGCCCGCAGTCATGATGAATGCATTGAACAGGTTGGGATTGCGCCGCCACTCGCCGGAGCGCCACGCTTTCGTCATCTCGGTGATCGAAAGCTCCTGCTGGGCACTGGCGCCCTTGGCCGGCCCGAAATGCCGGTATTTGACCCCGCCGAAACGCAAGTCCCCGCTTCGGCTTTGCAGTCCAAGCTTGACGCGGCCGATGTCCTCTTCGATCTCGGCATGGGTCATCGGCTCGCCGCGCCTCAGCACCATGCGCATCCCACCGAAGAGGAGAAGGAACGCACCGATGGCGGTGACTAGGATCGTCGCCGCGATCGCTCGATGGCCGGGCGCGATCATCGTTTCCACGAGCTTGCGCACGTAGCCCAACTCGATCGCGGCGAGCGCCACGGCAATGAGGCCCACGACCGCCAGCTGGCCGGAGCGGCGGCACAGTTTCTCCCTCGCCGGGGGTAGCGTGGCGGTGTCATTGCCTGCGCGTAAATTGCTGAGCTCCAGCGAGAGCCACAGCCAGAGCCAGGACGCCTGGAACGTCGCCCAGCCGCCGACACCGAGCGTCAGCAAGGCGACGGCCTGCGGCAGCGTCGCATTCGACAGCATCGCGAACTGGAACATCACGAAGCCGATCGCGCTCCAGGCGGCAAGGTAGATGAGTCCCCATACCTTGAAGGCCGCCGGCCGGGCGGGGATCGCGATGGCGGCCGTGGTGAACTGCACCATCGCCGGCACCATGACGATGGACGCGACCGCGAGCGTGAGTACCAGGGTGAGCGTCGCGCTATCCATCCGCGCAAGGTTTCATTGCAGGTGCGGGATCGTCCGTCACCTTTTTGTCAGGGGCGGCGCATACCGGCGGTAGTACTGCATCAGC
>JBGOST010000129.1:0-6532 GCA_041476125.1 Usitatibacter sp.
AGCCGTGTTGACGATCAGTACCGAGCAGGAAGCGTGGTGTGCGACCTTGTTCGGGACGCTGCCGAGGATGCGCCCCGCGCCCCGCATGCCCTTGTTGCCGACGACGATGAGGTCGGCGCCGATCTTGGCGGCGTGCGCGCTGATCTCGGCGACCGCATCACCCACGACGACTTCGCCTTTCACCGCCTGGCCTTTTTCCGAGAGCCGCTTCAAGCCGTCCTCGAGGATGGCCTTGTACTGCGCCTCCTCTTCCTCCTCGATCTTCGGGTCGTAGATGCCCGATTCGCCGCCGATGAAGACCGCCGGCGGCGGGCGCACCGCGATGAGAAAGAGTTCCGACTGGTTCAGGTGCGCCACGTCGCGGCAGTCGAGCAACGCCTTCTGGCCGGGCTCGCTGCCGTCGTAGGCCAACAAGATGCGCTTGTACATGACGCCTCCCTCAAGGATTACTGCATCACCTGCTGGGCGATCCAGCGATCGATCTTCGCCTCGAGCAGCCGCAGCGGCAAGTTGCTGTCGCTCAGCACCGCATTATGGAACTCCGCGAGCCGGAACTTCGGCCCGAGCGCACGGGCGGCGCGGTAGCGCAGCTCCATGATCTTGAGCGAGCCGATCTTGTATCCCAGCGCCTGGCCCGGCGAGACCATGTAGCGCTCGATGTTGGTCTTTGCGGACGCCTCGGTGCTGCCCATCGTCTCGCGCCAATACTCCATCGCTTTCTCGCGCGACCATCCCTTGTCGTGCAAGCCCGTGTCGACGACCAGGCGCGCCGCGCGCACGAGCTCGAGGGCAAGGTGGCCGGCATAGGCGTTCGGATCCTCGTACAGGCCCATCTCCTTGCCCAGCGATTCGGCGTACAGCGCCCAACCCTCGCCATAGGCGTTGATGAACCCGAACTTGCGAAACCCGGGAAGCTGCATCTCCTGCTGCAATCCGGCGTGGAAATGATGACCGGGCTGTCCCTCGTGCAGGAAGAGAGTGGTCATGAAAGTCGAGCTGTACTGCGAGGGATCCTTGATCACCGCCCAGAAGACGCCCGGTCGAGAACCGTCCGGGGCGGGGGGCGTGTAGTGATCGGAAGCACTCCCGCGCGTGAGCTCCGGCTCAGGGCGAACCTCGAGGGGCGCCTTGGGCACGTTGACGAAGAGCTGCGGAAGCTTGCCGATGACTTTCGTGTTGAGCGCGCGATAAATGGCGAGGATTTCCTCCTCGGACTTGAACGGCCGAAAGCGGTCATCGTCGCGCATCCACGCCAGCAGCCCCGCGGGCGGCCCGGCATAGCCGAGCTTCGGGCCGACCTTTGCGAACTCGGCCTGGATGCGCGCGACCTCCTTCAGCCCGAGGGCGTGGATCGCTTCAGGGTCGAGGTCGGTCGTGGTCTGATCGCGGGCCCAGACCCGATACCACTTCGCGCCGTTGGGCAACGCGCCCCAGCCCGCGGTCGAGCGCCCCGCGGGGAGGTAATCGTTCTCGAGGAAGGCGGAAAGCTTCTTCAGCGAAGGCAGGAGTTTTTGCGCGATCGTGTCGCGGTAGGCGGCGGTCAACCGCGCGCGGCCGGCCTCCGAAAAGCCGGCAGGCAGGTTGCGAATCGGCGCGTAGAACGCGTTCGCCTCGACGCCATCCGCTGCCAGGGCCTGGATCTGCGGCAACGCGGTCTCGATGATGGCGCGGGGCTGGACGATGCCCTTGCGCATCCCTTCACGCATGTTCGCGATCGCCTGGTCGTTCCACAGCGGAAGGCGCGAAATGCGGTGCAAGTAGGCTTCATATTGCGCGACCGTGCGCAGCGGCTGCGAGCCTTGTCCACCCGCGAAATTGGCCAGCACCGTCGGCGTGCTGTCGAGGTGGCTGATCGGCAGCAGGTGGTCTTCGAATGGCTCGAAAGCGAGCGCGCTGCGCACTTCGTCTTCCAGGAGGTCGTAGGTGGTCGCATCGGCGCGCGCGAGCCGGCTGCGGTCGATGGATTTCAGCTTGCGCAGCACATCTCGACACAACGCATGGCGCTTCTTCACTTCGGCCGGCGCGATGTTGATGGCGAGATCCCCGTCGAAGCGATTGTCGCCGGTGAAGGTCGCCAGGACGGGGTCCAAGCGAGCCTTCGCCTCGTAGTACCGATCGGCCAGCGCCGCGAGCCGCGCGGAGGGACGCTCCGGCGCATCGGCGGCCAGGGCGGCTGAAAGCGGGAGGGCGAGGAATGCGAGGGCGAGCGCGGAAGTCCTGGTCGGCATGTTCTTGTAAGTTGTCGGAATCCAAGGGGTTACCAGCGAAACGTGATACTATTCCTCTGCAGGATCGTCAAGCAGTGAAGTTGCAGTCCTCTAAAGCCGCTCTCCGCGGCCTCCGATGTGGCAGTCAATTCCCTTACTTGATCGTCGTGACCGTTCCCGGGCTCGGATCTGTCCGGACATTCGATTCAAGAAAAGGAAATACACATGGCTACCGGCATCGTAAAGTGGTTCAACGACGCAAAAGGTTTCGGCTTCATCGCTCCTGACGCGGGCGGCGGAGATCTCTTCGCCCATCACACGGCGATCCAGATGGACGGCTACAAGTCCCTCAAAGAAGCCCAGGCGGTGGAATTCGACGTGGTCACGGGCCCCAAGGGCTTGCAGGCCGCGAACATCCGCGCCAAGTCGTAATCGCTTCACGCTTGAAGAAAAGCCCGGGAAACCGGGCTTTTTTCATTGGGGAGAGGGCCGAACGGCACGTGTAACAAAGTGTGATTCGGCCAACCGTTTGCCTTGCGGCGCGTTCAAAGGAATACGAACCGCAAGGAGACCCAAATGTTGAAGAAACCCCTGGTTATCGCCGCCCTCGCCACCGCGCTCGCCGCGAGCGCCGTTTCCACGCAGGCTTCCGCAGCCGACCCGCTCCTGGGTGCGCTGATCGGAGGAGGCATCGGAGCCGCGATCGGCCACGACGTGAATGGTCGCCGCGGAGGCGTTGTCGGCGGAGTCCTCGGCGCCATCGTGGGGTCGAGCATCGCCGCCGAAAGCAACGGCTACTACGACCGCGGCTATTACGGGGACGGCTATTACGCCCCGGCGCCGAGCTACTACGCCCCGGCGTACTACCCCGCTCCTGTCGTCGTCTACCGTTCCTCGCCGCGCTACGCGTACGAGCCGCGCTATCGGTCGAACTACCGCTACAACTACCGCCGCGTCCACGACGGCCGCTACCGCTGAGCGTCTGCGCCAGGACACAAAGCCCAGCGGGGCTTTCTTATGGTGCCGAGCCCTTGAGCGCCTCGGCCAACGGCGCCAGCTGCGCGCTTGCCATGTCGGTGACCGCCCAATACTCCATGCCGCCGCGCACCCAATGCAGGAGCGCATAGCCTTGTCGTGAGAGCGCGACCGGCTCGGCATCGCGTGCGCCGGCCACCGGCCACACGAAGAGATTCACGACGTGCTGGCGGCTGCGATAGGTGAGTGCCGCCACCGCGCGGCCATCGACGTAATCGAGACGCCCGCCGGTCAACTCGAAGCCCGCAGCCGCCGCATCCTGCACGGGAGGGGCGAAGTCGAGCTTACCCGCGAACCACGGCTTCACGGTGTGCCGGTCGGACGAGGCGACGTCGTTCAGGTGTCCCGCGCCCATGAGCGAGCGCACGTGGGCCGTCACGATTTCGCGCGCGCGCAGGTCGTCCGCGGAAGGCTGCGCGGTCATGAGCGCCACGTTCCAGCTCACGAGCGCAACGGTGGCGAAGGCCGCCGCCAGCCCGAAGGTTCGCGCGAGCCTTGGGGCACGATCGGCGTGGTGCGCCGCGGCGAGCGACATGCGAACGCGCTCGCGCAATTCATCCGGCGCGCGATGATAGGTCGCGTCGCGCGCGATCATCGGATCTCCCGCGGAGTCGTTCGTCGGAATCATTCTCATGATGCCTTTCTCATTCGAACCTCGATCACCCGCCGCAGCAGCTCGCGCCCGCGCGCAAGGCGCGACATGACGGTGCCGATCGGCACGCCGGCGATCGCGGCGATCTCCTTGTAGCTCAGGTCCTCGATCTCGCGCATCACCAGCACCTCCCGATAACCGACGGGAAGCTCCTCGAGCGCCTGGTTCACGAGCTTGCGATTGGCGCTTTGCAGCAGGATCACCTCCGGATTGGTTTCCGCGGGTGCCGCGTGCCCCACGGTTTCGATATCGGAAGACAACGGCGCCGCGTCGTCCAGCGCCACCACGTCTCCCGGGCGGTTCTTCTCCAGCCACGAGTAGCCGGCGTTGCGCACGATCGCGAGCAGCCACGGCCGCGCGTCCGAGCCGCGCATTCCCTCGAAGAGCCGGAACGCGCGCAGGAATGCGTCCTGCACGACGTCCTGGGCGTCGTGGTCGTTGCGTGTCAGCCACCGCGCCAGGTTGTAGGCGGCGTCCAGGTGCGGCAGGACACTCTTCTCGAAGCGGGCGAGGCGAGTCATGGGTATCAGGGAGATGACCGCCGCAAGGGCGGCTTTATTCCCGCTGAATTCGCATTATGCGAGGAATATCGCGGCGGTTCGATCGGTATTGCACAGGTCACCCCAACAAGGAACCGCAATGACCCTCGATCGCAGGCAATTCCTCCAGCTCTCCGCCCTGGGCGCGGGCGCCGTCTTCGCTTCCGCCCTTCCCGGCTGTGCCGCAATGGGCCGCGGCGCAACCGGCGACTTCTACTTCGTGCAGCTCTCCGACACGCATTGGGGCTTCAGCGGGCCGGCGGTCAATCCGGATGCGCGCGGCACGCTTCCCAAGGCGGTCGCCGCGGTGAACGCACTCGCAACACAGCCCGACTTCATCGTCTTCACCGGCGACCTCACGCACACCACCGACGACGGCGTCGAGCGCCGCAAGCGGCTGCGCGAGTTCAAGGGGGTCGTTTCAGCCTTGAAGAACCGCAACGTGCGCTTCATGCCGGGAGAGCACGACGCCTCGCTCGACAATGGCGCGGCGTGGAAGGAATTCTTCGGCGAGACCCACTATGCCTTCGATCACAAGGGCGTGCACTTCATCGCGATCGACAACGTTTCGGATCCGGCCGCGCGCATCGGGGAAGAGCAGCTCGCGTGGTTGAAAGCCGATCTCGCCGCGCAACCGAAGGAGGCGCGCATCGTGGTCCTCACCCACCGCCCCCTCTTCGACCTGGCGCCGCAATGGGACTGGGCGACGCGCGACGGCGCGCAGGCGATCGAGCTGCTCATGCCGCACCCCAACGTCACGGTGTTCTACGGCCACATCCACCAGGAGCACCACCACATGACCGGCCACATCGCCCATCATGCGGCCCACGGCCTGATGTACCCCTTGCCGGCGGCGGGTTCCCAGCCCAAGCGCGCCCCGGTGTCCTGGGACCCGGCCCAGCCTTACAAAAACCTGGGATTTCGCAGCCTGGAAGCCAAGGCGCCGCCGGCGGAGTTTGGCATAACCGAATATCCGTTGCAGAAAGCCTAATCCTGGGGAGGATGAAAAGGTGACATCTTTGCGACAGCTTTTGGCAATTGGGGTCATTCTCCTGATCATTGGCGCCTTTGGCGCCGCTGCCCTGGCGGCCGCGCCGGAACAGGTGATCAAGATCACGGCCAAAAAGTTTGAATACAACCCCAAGGAGATCACCCTGAAGAAGGGGGCGCCGGTGGTCCTGGAATTCACTTCACTGGACCGGCTGCACGGCTTTAACTGCCCTGATCTGGGGGTGCGGGCTGATATCAAGCCCGGCAAGGTGGCTAAGGTGCGTTTAACTCCGCAGAAGGTGGGGGACTTTGAGTTTCACTGCGATAATTTTTGCGGCAGCGGCCACCCCAATATGACCGGGATGTTTCACGTCGTAGAGTAGGCCGTGGCCATCACGCCCCTTCCCGTAGCAGATAGGACCCTCTAACCTTGCCTCCTGGGATCGATTGTGCTAATGTAAAACGAAAGTCTCATCGATGGAGACCATCATGAAGGCAGTCACCGTCTCATCAAAATTCCAGGTAGTGATCCCTCGCGAGGTGCGGGAGTCCATGGCTATTCAACCCGGCGCCCGGGTCCAGGTCCTCCAATACGAGAATCGCATCGAACTCATCCTCTTAAAGGAGCCCAAATCTTTGCGCGGGTTTATCAAGGGGATCGATACGGAGGTGCGGCGCGACGAGGATCGACTATGAATCTGGTCGATTCCTGCGGCTGGCTGGAGTACTTTGCCGACGGACCGAACGCCGATTTTTACGCCGCGGCCTTAGAGGACACGGGGTCGCTCCTGGTTCCAACCATTTGCCTCCTGGAAGTATTCAAACGGGTTTTGCAGCAGCGGGGGGAAGATGCCGCCCTCCAGGTGGCCGCCACCATGCACCAGGGCTTGCTGGCGCCTCTGGACGCCAACCTGGCTCTAAGAGCCGCCAAGATCAGCAGTGACCTCAAGCTGTCTCTCGCTGACAGCGTTATTTTAGCGACAGCTCGAACCTACCTCGCGGTTATCTGGACCCAAGATGCCCATTTTAAGGGCCTCGAAGGCGTCAGATACACAGAAAAGCTCTAATCACCAAACTTTCGGGAAGCACAGGTTTTACGATCCGTCCGG
>JBGOST010000130.1:0-6530 GCA_041476125.1 Usitatibacter sp.
CAAGGACTCCAGGATCGCCCCGGAGTAAATATGAGGGTCAGACTCCCATATTCGAGCTTGCGACGATTCACGGTCGCGAATATGGGAGTCTGACCCTCATATTCCCCAGAGCTTCTCGCCGCGCTCCACGCGCTCGCTCATCTCGCGCTGGAACTCGGTGGGGCCGAAGCCGAAGCGCTCGCCCGCGATCTCGTAGAAGAACGGCCGCTCGGTGCGCAGGCTGAACTCGCGCATCCACGCGAGGAGCTTCTCGTCGGGATCGCGCCCCGCCGAGCGCAGCACGTAGGCTTCGCGGCCGCGCCATTTCATCGGAATGATCATCACGCCCGACTCGCTCGGGCGAAAGTCGTCGGGAAACGGGCTTCCCGGCTGCAGCCAGCCGCAAACGAAATCGCGGCACGGGTGCTGCGGGCGGCGCTCGTAGATCGAGCAGCACTTGTCGCCGCGGAAGTGGCACGGCGTCCCCGGCTTCATCTCGTAGCCTTCGATCACGCCGGCGACCCAGCCGTCGCAGCACGCGGTGCATTCGCCGCACTGGCGCATCGGCGCCGCGGCGATCGGGATGGTCGCGCCACAGCACTTCTTGTACTTCTTGCCGCTGCCGCAGGGGCACGGATCGTTGCGCCCGACTGGCATCTCGACGAGGCTCGTGCGAAAGATGGCCCAAGTATACTCGGCAGCTAAACAGGAACTGCGTTCCTGCAACCGGAACACGCGCCAATTGGTCGTCTATCTCGCCGTCCTGCTGTCCCTGCTGCAAGGCGTGAGCATGCGCGGAGCCAAGATGGTGGTGTCGCTCTCCGCGCTCGCCGCCGGCGCCACGCCCTTCCAGGTCGGATTGCTCGCCGCGCTCTTCGCGGCCTTCCCGCTGCTGCTCGCCGTCTACGCGGGAAAGCTTTCCGATCGCATCGGGGTGAAGCCCCCCATGCTCGGCGGCGCGGTGATGATCGCGGCGGGCATCGTGGTGCCGCTCGCGGTGGGCGGACTCGTCGGGCTCATGATCTGCTCGGCGCTCGTCGGCCTGGGCCACATCTTCTTCCACGTCTCGGTGCATAACCTCATCGGCGCCTACGGCGAAGGCGAGGCGCGCACGCGCAACTTCGCAACCTTCTCGCTGGGAGCCTCGATCTCCGCGTTCATCGGGCCGTCGCTCGCCGGCTTCTCGATCGACGGCTGGGGATTCCGCCCGACGCATGCGCTGCTGGCGGGCGTGGCCCTGCTTCCCGCGGTCCTCCTCGCGGCCTACCCGCGGCTGGTGCCGAAGCGCGCGGCGCCCTCGCATTCGGAACCGACGGGCGGCTCGCTGGCACTCCTGGGCAACGCGGGGCTGCGGCGCACGCTCATCATGAGCGGGGTCACCCTCACCGGCATCGAGCTCTTCACGTTCTATTTCCCGGTCTACGGACGCTCGATCGGCTTGAGCGCCTCGGCGATCGGCATGGTGATGAGCAGCTACGCGATCGCCGCCTTCCTGGTGCGCATGGGAATGCACCGCGCCGCGCGGCGCATCGGCGAGATCGGCGTGCTCACCGCCTCGCTCTTCGTCGCGGGCGTGACCTACATGCTGGTGCCGCTGGTGACGCAGGCGCCGCTGCTGGCGCTGGTCGCGTTCCTGCTCGGTATCGGGCTGGGCTGCGCGCAGCCGCTCACCATCCTGCTCACCTACAACCACGCTCCGCCCGGGCGCTCGGGCGAGGCGCTCGGCATGCGCCTCACGGTGAACAAGCTGACGCAGATCGTTGTGCCGCTCGCCTTCGGGGCGTTAGGCTCGACGTTCGGGCTGCTGCCGGTGTTCTGGGCCAACGGCGCGTTCCTGCTCACCGGCGGTTTCGTCTCGCTCGCGGAGCGGCGCGTTTCGGCGGCGCGGGACGGTGCGGCGGCTTTGGCGGAGCAACAGGAGGAGGACACGTGAAGATCGCGTTATCGATCGCAAGCGTTTTCGCGGCGGCCACGCTGCAAGCGCACGCGCAGGCCCCCACGGGCGATGCGGCGCGCGGCAAGGCGGCTTTCATGAAGCAGGGTTGCTACGCCTGCCACGGCACTGCGGGCCAGGGCGGGGACCGCGGCTCGGGCCCTCGCATCGCCTACGACGTGTGGCCATGGGAGGCCTTCGCGCGCCAGGTGCGCAGCCCGCGCGAAGCGATGCCGCGCTACCCCGTGGAACAGGTGAGCGCCCAGGAGCTCGCCGACATGTATGCCTACCTCGTGTCGATCAAGCGCGGCCCGAAAGCGAACGAGATCCCGTTGCTGAAGGAGTGAGGTTCACTTCGCGATCCTGACCAGGGTCACGGTGTTCACAAGGCTGTTCGCCAGCACGAAATCGCCGTCCCTGGTGACGTCGGTGTTGCGCACGATGTTGCCGCCGCCCGGAATGACCCAGCTCTGGAACTTCTCGGTCTTGGGATCGAAACGCACGACCGTATTCGGCTCGGACTCGGATTCGCTGTACCAGATGACGTCCCTGATCGTGGAAATCCCATAGGGCGCCGACTTCGGTCCGCTCGGCGATTGCCATTCCTTCACCTTGCCGGTCGTGGGGTCGAGCCTGCCGAGATAGCCGCGCGAGTAATCAGCGTACCAGATCATGTCGTCGCTGGTGATCGCAAGCCGCCGCGGGCGCGACGCCGCGTCAGGCAAGGTGAATTCCTTGATTTCGAGCGTCTTCGGATCGACCCGGGCAACCTTGTTGGTACCGAACTCGACGACGAACAGGTTGTCCTTGGAATCCAGCGCCATGCCGTAGGGGCGCGACTTCGCCGTCGGCGGCGTGAGCAGCTTGATCTCGCCGCTCTTCGGATCGAGCCTGCCGATGCGGTTGGCGTTCTGCAGCGTAAACCACAGGATCCCGCTCTTGTCGAAGATCAGGGTGTGCGGGTCCTTCCCCTGCGGGTCCGGCATCTTGTATTCGGTAACCTCGCCGGTCTTCGGATTGAGCTTGCCGACGAGCGCTCCGGTGTTGCCGGTGTACCAGATGTTTCCGTCCTTGTCCTCGACGAGGCCGTGCGGTCCCGAATGCGCTGTCTTGAGCGGATATTCCTTGACCTTGCCTGTCTTGGGATCGACGCGACCCAGCGCATTGGCCATCTGGCCCGTATACCAAAGCGACCCATCCCTGGCCGCCAACGGATCGTGCGGTCGCGCGCCCGGCGTTGCCGCCTGCCACGACTTCATCGAAACCTTGGCCGGCCCGGGAATCACGACCGCCGCGGGCCTGCCCTTTACCGGATACGTCTTGGTGAGGTAGGCCGTCATCGGCGCAAGCTCGCCCGGCGGGACCGCCACGCCGTGATTCGTCATCATGCGCATCACCGTCTTCCATCCCGTGGCCGTGTATCCGGAGCCGATGCGCGCCGTCAGGGGATGGCAACTGTTGCACTGAGCCTCGACCATCCGCTTGCCCTTGTCCTCCGGCGAGCCCTGGCTCCATGCGGGAAGCGCGGCGCACAGCGCGGCGACGGCAATAAGAGGCGACCGAAGCTTCGTGGACATTTCGATGGCTCCTTCACCTGCGAATGGGCGGGGCAATCATGCCATGCCTGGCATCGGGATAGGTAAACGCCGGCTCCAAGGGATTTAGACCCCTCCTCTTCGTCAATCCCCGATTCCAGCCGAGGTCCGCCGCATCTAACCTTCTCCTGAACGGCAGCAACCGGCAACAAGGACAGGGGATTTGAAAATGGCAATCACGAGAATCATGGTGGTAGACGATTCGGCCACCGACCGGGCATTCATCGAGGCCATGTTGACGAAGCGCGGCTACCAGGTGCTCGCCGTCCACGGCGGCGAATCCGCGGTTGCGCGCTCCAGGGCGGAACTGCCCGACCTCATCCTCATGGACGTGGTGATGCCGGGGCTGAACGGCTTCCAGGCGACTCGCGCCATCACGCGCGACGAAAAGACCAAGCACATCCCGGTCATCATCTGCACCAGAAAGAAACAGGAGAGCGACCGGATCTGGGGCTTGCGCCAGGGCGCCACGGACTACATCACCAAGCCGATCGACGAAACCCAGTTGTTCGAGAAGATCAACGCTGCAGCGCAGTGAGTCCGGTCGCCGCCTAGCGTCCCTGGCAAACGACGTCGACGAGCGCCGGCGCCCCGCCCTTCACCACCGCGACGGCGCGCTTCAACGCCGCGCCGAGCTTCGCCGGATCCTCGATCGGCCCCTCCGCCCACACGCCCTGCGCCTGCGCGAGCTTCGCGTAGTCGATCGCGGGGTTGTCGATGACGGTGCCCACCAATGCGCGATCCACGCGCCGCTTGTGCACGGCCGCCATTCGCTGCACGTGCATCACCTCCTGGTGGTAGGCGCGATTGTTGTGCATCACGAAGAGCACCGGGATCTTGTGATACGCCGCCGTCCACAGGATGCCCGGTGAATACATGAGGTCGCCGTCCGGCTGGAAGGTGACGGTGAAGAGCCCCTTCGACTTGTTGGCGAGCGCGACACCGAGCGCGGCGGGTGCGGCGTATCCCACGCCTTGCGCGCCGGAGCCGCCGAGCATGTGGTGGTACTCGGTCGCGGGCCACAGGCGCCGCGCCCACGGAATGCGGTCGCTCACCGCGAGCGACCAGCGCTCGTCCTTGATCGCATTCCAGGTCTCGACCGCGAGCCGCGGCGTGGTGATAGGGCTCAGGTCCCAGCCATAGGCTGCTTCCTCGCGCGCTCGCCGCTTCCCCTTCGTGTACGCGTCCTTCAGCTTTTCGCCGCGCGCGGCGAAGGCGCGGCGGCGATCGTCGCCCGTGGCGCGCTTCACCTCGTCGATCAGCGCCGGCAGGCTCGCCTGGCCATCGCCGTTGATGGCGAGATCCACCGGCAGGTAGCGCTGGAAGTCCTGGTAGTTGGAGCGGATGTACACGTCCTGCATCGAGATGTTCACCACGCGCGCGCCCTTCTTGCCGACGAAGCGCATCTCCTTGTGCGGATCCGAGAGCGAATGGAACTGGCCCCACGGGTCCGACACCTCGAGCAGCAGGACGACATCGGCTTCGCGCACCAGGGCGCGCCGTGCCTCGTTGTGGCAGAGCGGATGCGTCATGGGGAAGTTCATCCGCCCTCCGAGATCCACGACCGGCGCCTGCAACGCCTCGGCCAGCTCGACCAACAGCTTCACGCCGTCCTGGTTGCGCGCGCAGCGGTCGACGACAATGACCGGATTGTCCGCGGCGGCGAGCCACTTCGCGGCCTCCGCCAGTGCCGCGCGATCGCCCTGCGGGGGGCGGGAGCGCGCGAGCTTCGGAATCCGCAGGTCCTCTTCGTGGATCGCGTTCTCCTGCAAGTCGATGTCCGCCGTGATGAGAACCGGCTCCATGGGCGGCGTAGTGGCGATCTTGTAGGCGCGCACGGTGGATTCGGCGAAATGCTGCAGCGACATCGGGCAGTCGTCCCACTTGACGAAGTCGCGCACCAGCGCCGCGGCATCCTGCACCGAGTGGTTCCATTCCGTTCCCGGACGGCGCGTCATCGCGTCGAGCCCGTTGCCGGCGAAGAGCATGATCGGCACGCGGTCGACCCAGGCGTTGTAGATCGCCATGGAGCCGTGCTGGAGTCCGACCGTGCCGTGGATCATCGCAGCCATCGGCTTTCCCGCCGCCTTGCCGTAGCCGTGCGCCATCGCGACCGCCGCTTCCTCATGCATGCACGTGAGCAACTCCGGCTTCCTGTTGTCCCCGTAGTTGACCAGCGACTCGTGGATGCTGCGGAAGCTGGAGCCCGGATTGGTCGAGATGTACTCGAGGTCGAGCGTCTTGATGACGTCGACCATGAAGTCGGAGCCGGGCCGCTCGATCACGATGTCGCCGGGAGGGGTTTTTTCCTTTTTCTTCGGCAATGGGGCCCCTTCCTGCGATGGGGCGGCGGCAGCTGCGGCGGCCGTGACGCCGACGCCTGCAGCCGCGGTCTTCAGGAATGTACGGCGGTCAACTCCCGATTTCTTGTCCTCGCCCATGCACTTTCTCCTCTAATATTGTCCCCATGGCGACGAAGATCATGCCGCTTTCGGATGCGGTCGGCCAGTTCGTGAAGGACGGACAGACGATCGCCATGGAGGGGTTCACCCACCTTATTCCATTTGCCGCCGGCCATGAAGTCATCCGCCAGGCTCGCAAGGATCTCACGCTCATCCGCATGACGCCCGACATCATCTACGACCAGATGATCGGGATGGGTTGCGCCGCGGGCCTGGTGTTCTCGTGGGGCGGCAATCCCGGCGTGGGCTCGATCCACCGCTTCCGCGACGCGATCGAGAACGGCTGGCCGCGCCCGCTCGCAATCCAGGAGCACAGCCACGCCGACATGGCGGGGCGCTACCAGGCGGGCGCATCGGGGCTGCCTTTTTCGGTGCTGCGCGGTTACGTCGGCTCCGACCTGCCGAAGCACAACGCGAACATCCGCTCGATCACCTGCCCCTTCACGGGCGAGAAGCTCGCCGCCACGCCGGCGATCAATCCGGATGTCACGATCATCCACGCGCAGAAGGCCGACCGGAAAGGCAACGTCCTCGTGAGCGGCATCATCGGCATCCAGAAGG
>JBGOST010000131.1:0-6514 GCA_041476125.1 Usitatibacter sp.
AGCCGCGCGAGTTCTCGGTCGGCGCCTTGTTGGTGAGCTCGAGCAGCGGCGTCTCCAGATAGGGGAACTCCTTGTAGTAGCCCGACGCCTTGGTCTTCTCGTACGCCGCCTTGGTGATCGGCAGGTAGCCCGACTTCTTGTGCAGGTCGACTTGGCGGTCGGTGTCCGACAGGAAGGTGAAGAACTTGGCCACGCCCTTGTATTCCTGCGCGCTCTTGCCGCCCATCACCCACAGCGAGGCGCCGCCGATGATGGAATTCTGCGGCGCTCCATTGACGTCATCATGGTAGGGAATGAAGTTCACCGACCACAGGAACTTCGCGTTGCGGCGGATATTGGCCTGCGCGCCCGCGCTCGAGGTGAGCATCGCGCATTCGCCGCTCGCGAACTTGGCCTCGGCCTGGTTGGTGCGGCCCGCGTAGGTGAACTCTCCCTTCTTCGCCATGCCCTGGAGCATCGTCAGGTGGCGCACGTGCAACGGCGAGTTGATCTTGAACTCGGTATCCAGGCCCGCCATCCCGTTCTCCTTCGTGCCGATGGGAACGTTGTGCCAGGCGGAGAAGTTCTCGATGTGCATCCAGGCGGGCCAGCCGGTGGTGTACACGCATTGCTGTCCCGCGGCCTTGAGCTTCTCGGCCGCGGCGTTGAACTCCTTCCACGTCTTCGGCGCCTTGTTCGGATCGAGGCCCGCCTTCTTGAAGGCGTCCTTGTTGATGTAGAACACGACCGTCGAGCTGTTGAACGGGAACGAGAGCATGTTGCCCTTCGAATCCGTGTAGTAGCCCGCGACGGTCGGCAGGTAGACCTTCGGATTGAACGGCTCGTCGGCATCCTTCATCACCTTGGCCACCGGGACGATGGCGCCCTTGGCCGCCATCATCGTGGCCGTGCCCACCTCGAACACCTGCAGGAGGTGCGGCGCGTTTCCGGCGCGGAAGGCGGCGATCGCGGCCGTCATCGACTCGGGGTACTGGCCCTTGTAGCTGGGAACGATCTTGTATTCCATCTGCGTCTTGTTGAAGTTGTTCGCGAGCTCGTTCACCTTGTCGCCGAGCGCGCCTCCCATGGAATGCCAGAACTGGATCTCGGTCTGCGCCCAGGCACCCGTGGCCGATACGGCGAGCGCGAAGGCTGCCAAAACTGAAGTGCGAAACATGAATAGGATCTCCTCGCTCTAATTTGTCGGGCAATGGTACATCAGCCGCCTGACAGCGCTGCGACAACCAGCACCTCGTCGGCGGGCCCGAGTCCCTGCGCGATGGAAGGCGCCTGGATCCGGTTCACGAAGATCTTGATATGCGGGCGGATCGCATCCTGTTCGTCGATAACGCGGAAACGCAGCCCCGGATAGCGGCGGTCGAGGTCGGCGAGGAGCTCCGCAAGGGTCGCTCCGTCGGCCTCGACCTCGCGGCGATGCGCGGTGTAGGCGGCAAGCGGTGTGGGCAGCAGGACTTTCACGCGGTGAGCGCGGTCTCGATGGAATAGACATGGGGCAGGTGCAGGCAAAGGCACTGCCAGCTCGCCGCCTCGTCGAAGCTCGCCCAGACTTCCCCGCCGGTGGTGCCGAAGTACAGCCCCGCGGGCTCGAGCGCATCCGCGTTCATCGCCTGGCGTTTCACGGTGAACCACGCTTGCGCGGCCGGCAGGCCCTTGTCCTGCCGCGTCCAGGTCGCGCCCGCATCGCGGGTGGCATAGACGGCGGGCTTGCCGCCGATCGGCATGCGCGGCCACACCGTGCCGCCGTCCATGGGGAAAACCCACGCCGTTTTGGGGTCGCGCGGGTGCAGCACCATGGGAAAGCCGATATCGCCGATGTCCCTGGGCATGCGCTCGCCGATGCGAATCCAGCGGTTGCCGGCGCGATCGAGGCGGTAGATCCCGCAATGGTTCTGCTGGTAGACGACATCGCGCGCCTTCGGGTGCACGCGCAGGCAATGCGGATCGTGGCCGTAGGCCGCATTGGGATCCGGAAGGAAATCCGCCGCGCTTCCCGCGTTGAGCGGCGCCCAGCTCGCTCCCCGGTCGCGACTCTCGAAGACACCGCCCGCGGACAAGCCGATGTACAGATGCCTCGCATCGAAGGGATCGACGTTGATCGAATGCAGCGTTCCGCCATCGGGCGGCGCCTCCTGCAGGCTCCCGATCCATTTGCGCCGGTCGGGATGCGCGTTGAAGCCCTCGACTCCTTTCCAGTTGCGCCCGCCGTCGTCGGAAGCGAACAGCGCCTGCGGCGAGGTCCCGGCGTACCAGCGTCCCTTTTCCGTGGCGTGCCCGGGAGCGAGCCAGAAGACGTGGCTCACCGATTCACCGCTCTCGCCGGGAGGCGCCTTGGGAAACGCGGGCGGGGTCGCCGCTTCTTTCCACGACTTGCCGAGGTCTTCCGAGCGAAACACGGTGGGCCCGAGGTGGCCCGCCTTCACCGCGGCAAGGAGGGTGCGGCCGTCGCGAGGATCGAGGACGGCGTGATTGACGACCTGCCCGAGGAAATGCGGCCCGTCGATCGACCAGGAGCGCCGCCGCTTGTCGGCGGCAAGGATGAACAACCCCTTGCGCGTGCCGACCAGGACCTGAAGACGTGGCACGGCGATTCTCCGCGAGAGGAGACGCTACCTAATCCTTCTTGAGGATCGACTTCAACCCGCCGAGCAGGCCGCGCTTCTCGGCCTCCGGCGCGGGATCCGGCGTCTTGTGGATCACGTACTGCGGGTCGGTCTTCGGCTTCGGCGCCGCGGGCGCGGGGGTGCGCGCGCTCAGGACCGATTTCTTCACGTGGTCGGCCCAGTGGTTGGGGCGGCCGATGAAGTACTTGGCGAATTCCTCGACCCCGGTGTCGCCCATCTCGCCGGCCATCAGGTTGTAGAGGTCCACCGAGAAGCCCTCGACGTTCTTGCTGACGATCTTCAGGCGCCCGGACTCGTGGTCGCCGTCGATCTTGGCCTGCACGCGGAAATCGCACTTCACCTTGAAGACCTCGTGCGTGATCACCTTGCGCTCGTTTCGAAACTGCTCGCTGGTGTGCTCGATGTTCGACTGCCACAGGACGTCGCGGAACTTCTCCATGTCGTCCGGGCCCTTCTTGATCGTGAGCACCTTGTCCGACCAGCAACGGTAGGCCACGTGCACCTCGCCGTAGTAGTCCTTGTCGATGAAGTGCTTGGAGCGGAAGTCGCAGAAGAAATCCTTGATGATCAGCCCGTCGATCTTGCCCACCGTCGGCAGGTCGAAGGCGAAGGGACTCGGCATCTGCACCACGTTCAGCTGCTTGCCCAAGTCGTTGAGGTACAGGAATAGGCGGCGCAGGGCATGGTCGACCGCGACCGCGGTCGAGCGCAGGCTCTCCGTCTTGTCGACATCCTGGGCCTTGAGCGCGTCTGCTTGTTTCTTGAGATCGTCTAGAAGTCCCACGGAACACTCCTGTGATTCCGGCTGAGATTCCGGCTGTATGTCCGGAATTTTAACGTATGATCGCCGCAAAACCAAAGGCGGGAGCCAGCCGCCTAAGTTTCCATGAAGGCCATCCTCGCCTTCGATCAGGGCACCACAAGCTCGCGCGCCATCGCCTTCGGGCATGATGGTCGCATCCTAGGGTCTGCGCAGCAAGAATTCCGCCAGATTTTCCCCCACCCGGGCTGGGTGGAGCATGACCCCCTGGAAATCTGGCGCACCCAGCGCGAAGTCGCCTCCCAGACCCTTGCTTTGGCGGGTCTTTCCCCCCCGGACGTGGGCGCCATCGGCATCACCAACCAGCGCGAGACGACGGTTCTCTGGGAACGCGCCACCGGAACCCCGGTGGCCAATGCGATCGTCTGGCAGGACCGACGCACCGCGTCCCGATGTGACGCTCTGCGACAGGCGGGCCACGAAGCCACTTTCGCAGCGAAAACGGGGCTCCTCCTCGACGCCTACTTCTCGGGGACCAAGCTCGCCTGGCTGCTCGAGAACGTCCCCGGCGCGCGCGAGCGAGCGCGCCGGGGCGAGCTCGCGTTCGGCACCATCGACTCCTGGCTCGCGTGGCATCTCTCGGGCGCGACCGCGCACGTGACGGACGCGAGCAACGCCTCGCGAACGCTCCTTTTCAATATCCACACGCTCGGTTGGGACGACGAGCTGCTCGGCATCCTCGACATTCCGCGCGAGGTGTTGCCGCGCGTCATAGCCTCGAGCGGCCGGGTCGCGGACAGCGCCTGCGAGGGCCTTCCGCGCGGCATCCCCATCGCGGGGATCGCGGGCGACCAGCAAGCCGCGCTCTTCGGCCAGGCCTGCCACAAGGCGGGAATGGCAAAGAACACCTACGGCACCGGGTGTTTCCTCCTCATGAACACGGGTGAGAAACCCGCCACCTCGCGTTCGCGGTTGCTGACGACCGTCGCGTGGCAGCGCAACGGACGCGCAAGCTACGCGCTCGAAGGCAGCGTCTTCATCGCCGGGGCCGCGGTGCAGTGGCTTCGCGATGGCCTGGGGCTCGTCGCGCGCTCTTCCGACATCGAGGCGTTGGCCGCGAGCGTGCCCGATACCGGCGGCGTTTACTTCGTGCCGGCGCTCTCGGGCCTGGGCGCGCCCTACTGGGACCCGCATGCGCGCGGCACCATCGTCGGGCTCACGCGGGGAAGCACGCGGGCCCACCTGGCGCGCGCCACGCTCGAAGCGATCGCCTTCCAGAGCGCGGAGCTGATCGAAGCGATGGCCGCCGACTCCGGCATCGCATTGACCGAGCTGCGCGTCGACGGCGGGGCGACCGCCAACAACCTCCTCATGCAGATCCAGGCCAACCTGCTCGGAGTCCCCGTGGTGCGCCCGCGCGTCACCGAGACCACGGCGCTGGGCGCGGCGTACCTGGCGGGGCTCGCCGTGGGATTCTGGAAGGACGAAGCCGAGATCGCATCGCTCTGGTCGCGCGATCGCGTGTTCGAGCCCGCGCTCTCGCGCGCGGCCGCCGCCGGGCAGCTCGAGACCTGGAAGCGCGCCGTCGAGCGCTCGCGCGAATGGGTGCGCGAGCCCTGAAGTGGCCCGTCAGGCCGCGTCGGCCGGGGGATCGGCGATGAGAAAATGCCGGCGGTAATGGCGCAGCTCTTCGATCGACTCGTAGACGTCGGCGAGCGCCTCGTGCCGGCCCTCCTTGGCGAGGCCCTGCAGCACGTCGGGGCGCCAGCGCCGCGCCAGCTCCTTCAGCGTGGAAACGTCGACGATGCGGTAGTGAAGGTAGGCATCGAAGGCGGGCATGTAGCGCGCCATGAAGCGGCGATCCTGGTGCACGGTATTGCCGGCGAGCGGGGCCAGGCCCGAGGCCACGATCGGCTTGAGGAATTCGACGAGCCGGGCCTCGACCTCGGCTTCGTTGAAGGTCGAAAGGCGCACCTTGTCGACGAGTCCCGAGCGCCCGTGGGTGGACTTGTTCCAGGAATCCATCGCTTCGAGCACCTCGTCGGACTGGTGCACGACGTAGACGGGAGCCTCGGCAACGGTATTGAGATCGGAGTCGGTCACCACCATCGCCACCTCCAGAATGCGGTCGCGGTCGGGAACGAGGCCCGACATCTCCATGTCTATCCAAACCAGCGGGGTCTTGTCCTGGGCCACTTGAGCCTTCGCTTGCGAGTATCCCGGTCGCGCCGATTGTGTCACGGCATTCCGGTCTTTTCCAAATGCATGGGAACCGAGCAGCCAACTTGAGCGCCGAAGTCTTCTCCATCGTGTTCGCCCTTTTCGTGCTTGCCGCGCTCGCCTGGCGCACGTGGCTGGGCATCCGGCAGGCTCGGCACGTGGCGAAGCATCGCGACAGCGTCCCGGCCGACTTCGTCGCCTTCATTCCGCTCGAGGCGCACCGCAAGGCGGCCGACTACACCCTCGACAAGCAGCGCCTGGGGCTCATCGAGACCCTCGTCATCGATGGCGCGCTGCTGCTCGCGCTCACCCTGGGCGGCGGCCTGGCCGCGATCGATTCGCTGTCGCAGCGCGGGTTCGGCGATGGCTACCTGCGCCACCTTGCGACGGTGTTCGGGCTCATGGCCGTCACCACGGTCCTCGCCCTTCCTTTCGATATCTGGCGCACCTTCGTGATCGAGGCGCGCCACGGCTTCAACCGCACGACTCCGGCGGTCTTCGTCGTGGACCTGCTCAAGGGCGCCGCACTCTCGCTCGCATTGGGCACGCCGCTGCTGCTCGCGGTCTTCTGGCTGGTCGAGACCGCGGGGAGCCTGTGGTGGCTCTACACGTGGTTCGCGTGGATCGCCTTCACCCTCGTGCTCGTGATGGTCTTCCCGCGCTGGATCGCGCCCCTCTTCAACCGCTTCACGCCGCTCGAGGAAGGCGACTTGCGCTGTCGCATCGAGGCCCTCATCGAGCGCTGCGGCTTTCACGCCAAGGGGCTCTTCGTGATGGACGGCTCGCGGCGATCGAGCCATGGCAACGCCTACTTCACCGGCTTCGGCACCCACAAGCGCATCGTCTTCTTCGACACGCTCATCGAGCGCCTCACGCCCTCGGAGATCGAGGCTGTCCTCGCCCACGAGCTGGG